>NZ_DDDQ01000099.1:43924-44923 GCF_002336325.1 Roseivirga sp. UBA1976
GATTTTCATGGGTTCTTCTACAGGCAATATGCTGGTAGACAACCAAAAAACGCTGGAACATATCTTCAGCAACTCGCCCACGCTAATTGCCACACACTGCGAGTCTGAAGAAATTATACGGGCCAACACGGCCAAAGCCCGGGAGCAGTATGGTGAGCAGGTACCCATGCACATGCACCCGGTAATTCGGAATGAAGAGGCTTGCTACGCTTCTTCATCGGCTGCCATAGCATTAGCCAAAAAGACAGGAGCGCGCTTGCATATTCTACATATTTCTACCGGCAAAGAAACATTACAGTTCGATAATAGCATTCCGCTCAAAGAGAAGAAAATTACGGCAGAGGCCTGTGTACACCATTTGTGGTTTACAGACGCTGATTATGCGGAAAAGGGCAGCCTGATTAAGTGGAACCCGGCCGTAAAAACAGCTACAGACAGAGAAATGATTAGGAAAGCGGTGAATGAAAACCGAATAGATGTATTGGCCACAGACCACGCTCCTCACACTTTGGAAGAAAAGCAAAACAGCTACTTTTCAGCTCCTTCGGGTGGTCCTTTGGTGCAACATAACCTACCCGCTTTGCTAGACTTATACCATCAGGGAGTATTCAGTCTGGAAAAAATAGTGGAGAAATCGGCCCATGCGGTAGCCGAATTGTTTGAGATAACCAACAGGGGCTACATTAGAGAAGGCTATCAGGCCGACCTTGTGGTGGTTAACCTGAACAAAGCCTGGGAGGTTCACCCATCGAACCTGCTGTATAAATGTGGCTGGTCGCCCTTCGAAGGCCACCAATTTAAAGCCAGTGTAGAAAAGACTTTTGTAAACGGACACCTGGTGTATAGTGACGGACAGGTAATTGAAGGCACTACGGGAGAAAGACTTTTATTTTCTCGATAATTTCAAAAGAGGTTATTTGCAAATTCGCATCTAACACTTACTTTTGCAGACCCAAACACCTAAGGTGTTTAAACGGTGGTTGTAGTTCAGTTGGTTAG
>NZ_DDDQ01000099.1:45209-54174 GCF_002336325.1 Roseivirga sp. UBA1976
GGTGGTTGTAGTTCAGTTGGTTAGAACGCCTGATTGTGGTTCAGGAGGTCGTGGGTTCGAGTCCCATCTTCCACCCTTAAAAGCCAGTTACGCAAGTAGCTGGCTTTTTTTGTTTGCAGAAACATTTTTCATTTAGGAGATAGAAACAAACTCAACCCACCAACCCATCAATAGCTCTACGGCAACCTTGCTTTAATCCCCTTTGACTTCAGGTGTATATACATCATCCCTCCCTACCGCCTTTTCGAAAATTTAAAGCTTCTTTGAACTATATGTACGTACATACAGTTTGGTGATTATTACTTGAAACAAAAGAAAAATGGAAACAGCAACTAAAACATTGTGGAAAATTGATCCAACGCATAGCGAGGTTCAGTTTAAAGTAAAACACCTGGTTATTTCAACCGTTACTGGGCAATTCAACCGTTTTGAAGGCAGCCTTGAGGCTGAGTCTGACGATTTTAATGGCGCCACTGCGGGGTTCACTCTGGAAACCGCCAGTGTAGATACCAACCAATCCGATCGGGACAATCACCTAAAAAGTGCCGACTTCTTTGATGCAGAAAAATTCCCTCACATTACGTTTAAGGGCTCTTTGAAAAAAGTAGCCGATAACCAATACAAACTGGCCGGACCACTCACCATCAAGGACATTACCAAAGAAGTGGAGCTCGATGTGGAACATGGAGGCACTATGGTAGACGGTTACGGACAAACCAAGGCCGGATTCGAGATTAGCGGATCTATTGACCGAAAAGAGTTTGGTTTAACCTGGAGCATGGTTACTGAGGCCGGTGGTATAGTAGTTGGCGATCGGGTAAAGCTTCAGCTAAACATTCAGCTTACTCAAGCCTAAACACCTATGCTAGTCAATAAGCTACTGCCCTGCTCCCAACTTTTGGGACGGGGCTTTTCTATAGCCCCTTTAACACTGTCTGCCTTCTAAGCCCAACAGCCCCTTCTTGGTCTCTTGCAGATCGCTGGGGCTATGCTTATATCGCTTTATGCGACTAAAGGCGTTGAACACTCCCTGATCGTTGAGTCGTACAATTCGCTCCGAATTAACAATGCACACAGATGCCACTGCCGGATCGATAGGCCGCAGGCCGCGAAGAGCCACGTTAGTAGATTCTCCATTGCAGTTGGAAAATAGTAGCAAGTTGGCCGAAAGGTTTTCCACTTCAAATTGGGCATGCTCACCAATGGTGCCAACATGCAATATTTCAGCGCAATTGTTTTTGAGCTTCAGGATATCGAACCTTTCCGGGCAAATAAATATGGTAGACTTAAACGAATTCTTCTGAATGTCTCCGTTGTAGCTCAGACTGGCTTGCATTATGTGGTTTTCACAACCCAACTCGATGGACTCAAACACCTCGTTGTGTTCAATGACCAGCGAATTAATGGCAGAGGCACCAATTGTCACCGACTTGGCCTGAACAGACTTCTTTACTTCGAACTGAAGCACCTCCGTCTGCTTTACAGACAGATGTCTAAAATCGCAGGCTCGAAGACTAAGCTTCCCAATTTTGGAACCTGAAAAACTCAGGTCGCCTGAAAAACGACAATTGCGAAAGCTCAACTCCTGGAAAACACTATCTCTGAAATGAATGTCGTATGGAAAATGTAGACCCTCAAGCTTTACCTTATCCACGAGCCGCACCGGGTATTGCGATATACGAAACTCCAGATCTTCACCTTTCAGTATTTTGAGAAATTGTCTGCTATTGATGGTCCTCATGCCAATGCCTTTTGCAACAAAAACAATGCCCCATAATTAGTCGGTCTGCCCGGACTTGACAATACCTAAATCTGGGTATATGTAGAAATAGCCCTTCTTTTGGGTCAAAGGTGTTGCAAGCAATTGTAATAAGCAACTTTTCCTTTCATCACACATATCGGACATTATGCGGAATTTAAGGGCTATATACTTGATTTTGTGCGCTTTAAATATTTCCTTCGTGTCGTTCCCTAATTCAGCGAACTTCTTGTAAAATTTAGTTTACTCACTAAAAACCAGACTTAACGAATGAAGACAACCTATGCATTGTCGCATGTAATAGAATATGACCCCACTGAAAAGACGCTCCTGGAGGAGATAAAAAAATGGGTCGACTCTAATATGATGATGATGGACAATAGGTTTATCTGGAAGGTGGGTCTTGCCACCAGTGAGGACATTGTAAAAGTTGCCGGTAAGGTACGGAGCGATTATGAATGTAAGCACTTCAAATACTGGCGTTGCGAATCTTTCCGGCTGGCTATACATACCCTGAGCAAGCTCACCAAGTATCCGTTCATTTTTAAGTCGAATCTTAACCAATATTCAGGCAAGGGAGTATATATATTCGTATACAAAGCCCCATGCCCTTCAAAAAATCTCTTTTATCACACGCTTCACTATTAGACTTTTTCTGATTTCCTTATCTTCATAAGGCAATGAACGAAGAGTTAGAGCACTTTTTTGAACAACCACTGAGCGAGCAGATTGAATATTTGTATAGAAATGGTGCCTTTCAATTGGCCATTCGTTACTATGGCTACAAAGTAAATCTCTATTTGCTGGAAAACATCTTTGTGGAAGTGTTCTACAATCACAAACTAGACCGCATAGAAAGCATTCAACCGTTAGACTACCAGCATTCGCGTATGAAGTTTTATGCCGATCAGATACAGATTGGAAGTTTGCTAAAGGCCTAGTAAACTTTTATGAATTTGAAGCACCTGTGGTATTACAAGTGTATTTCCCGAATTGTCAATCAGATAATCGGCCAGTTTTTTCCGCTGAGCATCCCCCACCTGTCTCTCCATAATATCTTCTACCTGTTGCCTGTTGCGCTGTTCGTCTCTGAGTAACACACGTTCCAGCCGTACCGCCCTAGGTGCCATTACGCAAATGGTCTGATCCAACTGCTTGTAGCTCTCTGTTTCAAAAAGTAGTGCCGCTTCTTTGAGCACATAAGGCACCGACTGATAACCAGCCGCCCATTGATCGAAGTCCTGAGCCACAGCCGGGTGTACCAAACTATTGAGTATGGCCAGTTCTTGAGGGTTGGAGAATACTCTTGAAGCCAAATAGCTTCTATTCAATTCGCCATTTGGCAAATAACTCTCCGCACCAAAGGCTTCAGCAATGCCCTGTCTCAGGGTATCGCTCTCTATCATCAATTGTTTACCCCGATCGTCTGCATAATACACCGGCACACCCAACAGTTGAAACATTTTGGTCACGGTAGATTTTCCGGAACCTATGCCCCCGGTAATACCAATTAAGCGTGGCTTATTCATTTCGGGTTACTTTCACTGTTTGTGGCTCGGCACTCACCTGACGGTATGCCTTGTTCAAAACCTGTATTCTCAAGCGAATGGTAGAATCTGCCGACATTTCCCGATACCTGGCCTGTACCGTCATTGGCAATGAATCGGTGGCATCAAACGCTGTTTCGGGTACTTTAAAACGAACCCTTACTTTTTGAGGGCTTGGGCCATAACCCTGCGGAAATCCTCTTGTCTCAACAGCAAGCTCTGAGTCCATAGATAGCATGCGCACAACCAGAAAACTCACTTGTACCGAATTGGTAGAGGCCTCTACCCATTCCGGTAGTTGTGGCAGGTCTATATCATCTTCAAAGTCGGCCGAAACATCATCAATTGCTTTTCTGAGCCAAAGGGTATCCCCAATTTCTTCCAGAGCAGACTGTGGGCCTGTGAACGTAATGGTAGACGGAGACAAGACCATGTCTGAGCTCCTAATGTAGTTTTCGTTGAGCGATACAGCGGCCGTATCGTATTGCACAAAAACCTCACGGGTTACCTTCCGCTCTATTTTATATCGTAGCGTATCACTTAAAAAGTAGTTGACAGAAAGGGGCTCCAGTTCGGGCATAATTTCCGAGCGCAAACCGGCTGTGAGCAAATAGCCCGATTCTGTAGGGCGATCTATCCGAATTTGCACCGGTTTCATTTTGAAACCGAATGAACGCGTCATTAAATCCCAGCCTCCACCGGAAACCTCTATGGGAATCCGCGTAGGCAGGGGTTCTGTGGCTATGTATTGTGTTTGGTCGTATTCAATGGCCACTGGATAGTTGATCCTGGTTACGTAATCGTTCTTATTCAGGGCGTTGAAAAACCAAAAGGTGGTAGACAGCGCAAAGCATATCAGTACCACCTTTATTTTTTCGTCTTTCGTGCTCGGAGCGTTGAAAGACCTTCTGAGCTTATCGAGTATGTCTTCAGCCTTGCTCAAGACTATGCTTTTTCATTGGCTCTTTTACTAGCTTCTAAAGAAATGGAAGATTTCTCGAAAGTGATTTTCACTCCTTTATCTACCTCTAGTGTCACCGTATCGTCAGTAAGGGCATAAACCTTACCGTGCATACCTCCAATGGTCACTATGTTATCTCCCTTTTTTATCTCATTGATAAAATTCTTCTGATCTTTTTGCTTTTTCTGTTGCGGACGGATCATGAAGAAATAAAAAACAAGAGCAATTCCACCAAACAATACCAACTGCTGTATCCATCCACCACCTTGTGGAGCCGGTTGCTGTACTAAAATATTATGTATCATATTCTTTTTAGGATTATGGCACCGGAATGGCATTGGTTTCCACGAAACCTCTCAGGCTCAAACGAACCTGCCGTGGGTTAGTGTTGGCCACTACGGTAATTACCGGGCTCTGCTGCCCTGATTTTCCCTTGCTATCAAAGCGCACTACAATTTCTCCTGTACCTCCCGGAGGAATAGGCTCTTTGGTATGGTTAGGTACTGTACAACCGCAAGAGGCCGAAGTACTCTGAATTTGAAGATCTTCTGTGCCATTATTAGTAAACTTGAAGGTATAGTTTACTACCTCACCCTGCTTAATGGTTCCAAAATTATATACTGTGGTTTCCCAATCGAAAGAGGCATTGGAAGCCAGGTTGTTTTCTATGCCCTGGGCCGATCCGTTGGTATTTGGAGTAGATACCACCCCTCTGGACACGTTGCCATTTTCCAACTGATTCACCCTTCTTTCCAGATTGGCCAATCGCTTTTCCATTTCGGAATTTCCACAGCCGGACAGCAACAGTAAGAATGCCCCCAGGCTTAGAATAGAAACTTTAGTTTTCATGTGTAATCGTTTTAGTTTTTATTGATATAACGAAACTGAGTAAACTGAATTCCTGCTTCCTCCAACGTCACTGGTTTACTCTCAGGTTCTTTGATTATGCTTTTTCACCAGACTTAATCTGACCTATCAGGTCATCGACATCGGTCAGTAGTTGTTCGGCCTTTTTACGGGCATCAGAAACCACCTTCTTACCTTCTTCTTTGGCCGAAGAAGACACTTCTACCTTGCCATTGATAAGGTCTTCAAGCAAGTCTTCAAGCTGCTTTTTGTACTTATCTAACTGATAGCTCAACTTGTCTCTGGTGTTGGAGCCCTTATCCGGAGCATATAAGATTCCAAGGATTGCTCCTGTGGCCGCTCCCAATACGAATGCTAATAAATTGCTCGACCCTCTATTCATACTATTTATTGTCTAATAATCCTCTTCCTGATTTCTTCAAGACCCCTTGCTCTTTTAGTTCGTTGGAAATCACATCCAGAATGCCATTTACGAACTGTTTGCTCTTTGGGGTACTATAATTTTTCGAAAGCTCAATATACTCATTAATGGTCACCTTAACAGGTATATTTCTGAAATTCAGCATTTCAGCAATGGCCATTTTCAGAATAATTTGATCGGTATTGGCTAAACGATCTACCTCCCAATTTTTAGTTTTGGCGGCAATCATTTGAGCATACTCCTCCTCGTTTTCTACTGTGCAATCGAGTATTTTCTCAAAAAACTCTTTGTCTTCCTCCCAGTTATTGGAGAAATCGGGTAAATCGAACCCTTTCGGATCTGAGTCTTCTTCAACGTCCCTGATAGAACGGGTAACGAGACTCCTGACAATAGGTTTATTTTCTTTCCAGTGAATGTCTTTTTCTTCAAAAAACGACAGTATCACTTCTGCTTTAAACACCAGGTCTTTGATCAGGTGATCTACCACAGCTTTATCATCTTCGAAAGTCGGATTGGCGGTTCTTCTATACTCGCCAAAGGTTTCGTCTTTCTTAACGATTTCCTTATACCAGTTTTTGTAGTTGTCTTCTTCCTCCTCCCAGGAGATGTTTCGCTTGACCAGAGCCACCTGCACCTTGGAGCTATTTCGAAAGAAGTCGATCACCTTGTTTTTGGCAAGGTTAAAATCGCCACTTAACAGCCTTTCGGGTGAGAGCTTCTGTTTCTTATCGGCTTCCACTTTACTGTGGTCGGACCAGGTAACTAGCAAACTGATAATCCATAGAAAGTAATCGACCAAAGACTCTGCATCTATGATCATATCTTTCTTTAGTCTTTCCAGGTCTTTGCGCGAATTTTCCAGATAGTTCTTATGAGCCAATTCTACCACCCGCTCTACTTCTGCAGAAAATGTTTCGGAAGTATTGAGTGGCGAACCGTATACTTTGTGCCTTAGCAAGCTCTTGGCTTGTTTGGCATCGGCCTTTAGTTTCACCTTGTCTTGTGGCTCCATAGAGTTGAGGTCTGGTTGAAAGGCCTCCTCTATTTCTGCTAAGCCAATGTTGTAATTGGCTTCTTTACATTGACCCAGAGCGAACAAGGTCTGCATTACTTTGACTCTAAGAGATCTCCTGTTGAGCATTTCAGAATGTATGAGAACGTTAAAATAAACAGCAGTGAATGGTTTTTCCAACCACTCACTGATTAATTAAAATGAAAGTTTTACGTTTCCTACGTCAGCAATTCGTTTTTCGGCTATTCTCATAGCGGCTTGCTGGGTAGGAATTCCTTCGTTTTCAGCAAGGCTAAAAATATTCAGGGTAGTGTCGTATATCTTCTCTGTCCAGCTGTAGGCTTGCTCTTTATTGTAAGCACCCTTTAGCTCGGAAGAAATATTTATAATTCCCCCTGCGTTGATCACAAAATCAGGAGCATAAACTATTCCCTTATCTACCAGCATGTGGCCGTGTTTAACCTCATCTTTCAACTGGTTGTTGGCAGCTCCTGCAATTACCTGCGCTTTTAGTCGGCCAATGGTTTCATCATTAACAGTGGCTCCCATAGCACAGGGCGCATAAATATCCACATCAAGATCGTAGATTTCGTCCATGCCCACAACTTGTGCTCCTTGTTCTTTGGCTATTTTAGCAAGCCTGGCTTCATTAATATCGGTTATAAAAACCTGAGCATTTTCTTTTACCAGATGCTCTACCAGATACATGCCTACCTGGCCTACTCCCTGAACAGAGACTTTTTTGCCATTCAGTGAGTCTGAACCGAATGCCCTTTTGGCTGCGGCCTTCATGCCCATGTATACACCATAGGCTGTTACAGGCGATGGGTCTCCACTTCCGCCCATTTCTACGGGCAAACCAGTAACGTGAGGAGTTTCCATATGGATGTACTCCATGTCGCTGGTTTTCATGTTCATATCTTCAGCGGTAATGTATTTACCGTTGAGGCTATTCACAAACTTTCCAAACCTGCGAAGGAATGCTTCGTTTTTCAGTTGCTTCGGATCGCCAATGATTACGGCTTTTCCTCCTCCCAAATTGAGGCCGGAAACAGCCGCTTTGTATGTCATTCCTCTGGAAAGCCTAAGCACATCTATCACTGCTTCTTCTTCTGAGGCGTAGTTCCAGAAACGTGTTCCTCCCAGTGCAGGTCCCAGAACTGTATTGTGAATTCCAATGATGGCTTTCAGACCGGTAGCTTCATCGTTGCAAAACACCACTTGCTCGTGGCCCATACCAGCTACCTCTTCAAAAATTGAGACACTTTTGGTTTTACCCTCGGCCTTAACTTCTTCCATTACGTTCATAATATAGTTTACTTTATATTTGCCGCGGCTCCAACGAAATTGGATCACAGACCGCAAAAGTAACCAAAAGATCGACATCTTCTAAGGATAATGACGATGGCGGCAACCTTTAGCAAAGCACTGCTGTTTAGAATATCGTGAAAGAACTTAAGCACCTCAACAAATACCTTCTCAAGTACAAATGGCTACTCATACTTGGGTTTATTTTTTTGGTTATCTCCAATTATTTTGGCGTATGGCCGGCTAAAGTAGTACGTTATGCCATAGACTATGTGACCGATAGTTTTAGGGTATATCGTTTGTTCGAAGGTTCCGGACTCAGCGAATCGGTGTTCGATAAACTTGAGGTGGGAGTGCTTATTCTGGGTGGAATAATGATTTTAATGGCCTTTTTGAGAGGCTTTTTCCTCTTTTTGGTCAGGCAAACGATCATTGTAATGTCTCGGAAAATCGAGTATGACCTGAAAAACGAGGTTTTCGAGCAGTATCAGAACCTTCCACTAAGCTTTTACCGAAAGAATAATACGGGCGATTTAATGAACCGCATCTCTGAAGATGTGAGCCAGGTAAGAATGTATCTTGGTCCGGGCATTATGTATGGCATTAACCTACTGGTGCTGTTCCCAATGGTGATTTATGAGATGCTAAGAGTAAACGTGGAGCTTACGATTTATGCTCTTCTTCCGTTGCCTGTACTTTCATTGAGCATTTACTTTGTAAACAATGTCATCAACAAACGATCGGAAAAGATTCAGGAAAGTCTTTCCGACCTTTCTACCTCAGTGCAGGAAGCTTTTTCGGGCATTCGGGTACTCAAGGCTTTTGTACGAGAGAAAGACTCGGCTGCCAAATTTGCCAACGAGAGCGAAAAGTATAAACACCGTTCGCTAAAGCTCACTTTTGTCAATGCTCTTTTTTTTCCACTCATAATGGCACTCATTGGCCTTAGCGTTTTGCTGACTATTTATATTGGTGGAACCAAGGTTATTCAAGGGGAGATAACTTACGGCAATATTGCGGAGTTTGTGATTTATGTAAACATGCTCACCTGGCCGGTGACTGCTCTCGGTTGGATAACCAGCATTAATCA
>NZ_DDDQ01000110.1:0-31312 GCF_002336325.1 Roseivirga sp. UBA1976
ATCTCACCGGACTTACGGCAGGCAACTATACCCTCACTGTTACTGACAACAACGGTTGTAGCTATGTGGAAACCATTGCTATAACCGAGCCCTCTGCCCCCTTAAGTACCACCACTACTGTGGCCGATATTAGCTGTTTTGGGGGTAGCGATGGCAGTATTGAGCTTAATCCGGCAGGAGGTACAGCACCATATACTTATGCCTGGAGCAATGGAGCAAACACCAAAAATATTTCAGGACTTAGCGATGGCAATTATCAGGTAACCATTACTGATGCCAATGGATGTTTTATTCAGGAAACCTACACCATTAACATGCCTCCGGCCCTCCTGGTTAGTGCCAGCCAAACCAATATTTTGTGCCATGGCGATGCTGCAGGTGCAATTGACCTTAGTGTAACAGGGGGTACGGGAACATATAGTTTTACCTGGAGCAACGGAGCGACCACAGAAGATCTCACCGGACTTACGGCAGGCACTTATCAGGTAACCATTACCGATGCCGCAGGCTGTAGCCTAACCCGCTCCTTTACCATTACGCAACCGTTGGCCATCACCGTGACGGAAAACGTTCAAAATGTTTCGTGTTTTGGCCTTAGCGATGGTTTCATAGATCTTTCAGTGACAGGCGGAATAGCCCCCTATACTTACCTGTGGAATACCGGGGCCACTACCCAAGACTTGTTCAACATTTCCGGAGGCAATTACAGTGTTACCATTACCGATGCCAATGGATGTTCTACCATCAGAAACTATTCGATTGCCGAGCCTTCCAGTGCCCTGGCAGTGACTGGGGCAGTAACCGATGAGTCTTGCTTTGGTGACGGGCAGGGGGCGATTGCCCTTACCATAACAGGAGGTACAGCACCCTATACCTACTCATGGAATCACGGGCCGGGAACCAAAGATGTAGCCGGGCTTTCAAGAGGCACTTATCAGGTAACCGTAACAGATAACAATGGCTGTAGCTTGACGACCGACTTTACGGTAGGCGGACCAAACGCACTCCAGTTATCGGCCAGTGCATTGCCTGTGGACTGTAACGGAGCGGCCAATGGGAGTATTGATGTTTCCGTGACCGGAGGAGTTGGCCCATATACCTACAATTGGAGCAATGGCTCAACCGATCAAGACCTTAGTAATCTGGCTCCCGGTACATATTCGTTGACGCTAACCGATGCCAATGGATGCAGTACTTTCGGAAGCTGGTCTATTACGCAACCCCTGGCTCTTTCCATTGGAGAAATAGTTACCGATGTAAGTTGCTTTGGAGCCTCGGACGGAGCCATTGATTTGTCGGTTTCGGGAGGAATTGCTCCATACACCTACTCCTGGTCTCACGGAGCCACTTCCCAAGATGTTACAGGCTTGTCGGGAGGCAACTACTCCGTTACCATAACCGATGCCAACGGTTGTTCAACCGTAAAGAACTATACCATTGCCGAACCGGCCGCTGCTTTAAACATAAATGCCTCCATTACCGATGAACTTTGCTTTGGAGATGGCCAGGGAGCCATTAGCCTTAATGTTAGTGGAGGAACTGCTCCTTACAACTATAGTTGGAATCAAGGATCTACCTCCAAAGATTTAAGTGGCTTGGCTCAAGGTACTTATCAGGTAGTGGTAACTGATAGCAAAGGCTGCACCGTTTCAGGTACATATACTGTAGGCGGTCCCGCAGTTTTGGCGGTAAGCGGTACAACATCGAACATTAGCTGCTATGGAGCGGCCGATGGAGCAATAGACATTGAGGTCAGCGGAGGCACTTTGCCATATACTTTCGCGTGGGGCCATGGCGAAACCTCCGAAGACCTCAGTAATTTAAACCCGGGAAATTACACCGTGCTAATTACGGATGCCAATGGATGTTCAGTAAATAAAACATTCAGTATTTCTCAGCCACTGGCTATGAATATTGGCTTCTCTGCAACCAATGTCACTTGCTTTGGAGCAAGCGATGGAGCCATAGCCCTGAATGTTAGCGGAGGAACCCTTCCTTACACCTACTCATGGTCTAATGGGGCCTCCACGCGCAACCTGAACAACTTGTCAGGAGGCACTTACCAGGTAATTGTAACGGATGCCATGGGATGTACACTGTCTCAGAATGTAACGGTTGGCGAGCCTGCAGCGGCCCTCAGTCTGAGTGCCGTGGTGAGCGATGAACTTTGTTTTGGCGATGGTCAGGGAGCTATAGACCTATCAGTTACGGGAGGAACAGGCCCTTATGTATACAGCTGGAATAACGGATCCTCGACTCAGGATATTGTGGGGCTGGAAAGTGGAGATTATCAGGTAACCGTAACTGACAAAAACGGCTGTATGGTCAGCGCGGTATATACGGTTGGCAGCCCCGATCAACTGGCCATTTCGGCCAGTGTTAGCCCAATTTCATGCAGAGGTGAGGGCGATGGAGCAGTCGATGTGACCGTGAGTGGTGGAGTGGCACCTTATACTTATGCCTGGAACCACGGTGCTACTACAGAAGACATTTCGGGGCTTGCCCCGGGAACCTATCAATTAACCATAACCGATGCCAACGGGTGTACCTCTTCAGCCTCATGGCAGCTTACTGAACCCCTACCGCTCACCATAAATCAGGTAACCTCCCATGTGTCTTGTTTTGGTGCCAACGATGGAGGGGTGAGCTTGAGCGTTTCGGGAGGAACTTTGCCATACAGCTACTCCTGGAACAATGGTGCTACTACCCGAGACATAAGTAATCTGGCCGGGGGCACCTATGAAGTAACAGTTACCGATGCCAGGGGCTGCGAACAACAACTACAGGTGGTGGTACAGGCTCCCTCTGCTGAACTGTCGGCCACGGCCTCCATTACCGATGCATTTTGTAATTCGCAGCCGGGAGGTAGGATTCAATTGGCGGTGTCAGGCGGTACTGCGCCCTATAGCTATGCCTGGTCCAATGGTTCGGCACAGCGCGATGTAAGCGGACTTTTTGCAGGAACGTATTCCGTAACCATAACCGATGCGCGAGGGTGCTCCATTCAGCAAAACTATGAAGTTGAAGACCCTGAGCCTCTCAATTTGTCGTTCGATGTAACCAACTCTTCTTGTTTGGGCGACAATGACGGAGCCATAAGAGTTACCCCAACGGGAGGTACTGCCCCTTATAGTTACGTATGGTCTAACGGAAGCACCAGTAAAGATCTGGTCAATGTGTCCGGAGGAACTTACAATGTAACCCTTACTGATGCCAACGGGTGTTCTATAACCCGAAGTGTGGAAGTGGGCGATTCGGAAAATCTGACGGTGACCGTTCAGAAATTCGATGTGTTATGTAAGGGTGAGGCAACCGGACAAATATTTCTGGATGCCAACGGAGGAAGTGGAAATTATAGCTTCTCCTGGTCTCACGGAGCCACCCAGCCCGATATTACAGGTCTGAAGGCCGGGGTATATGAGGCTACGGTTTCAGACGATGGCGGCTGCTCAACCATGGTCACAGTGGTTATTTCCGAACCGGCCGAAAACCTCTCTGTGCAACTCACAGGCTATAATGATCTACTCTGTTTTGGTGATGAATCGGGGAGTATGCGAGCCCTTGTCAATGGAGGTGTAGCGCCATATACCTACCTGTGGAGCACAGGAGCAAGAACAGCACAAATCAATACACTCAAAGCTGGTGAATATACCGTGACGGTTACCGATGCTAATGGTTGTATTGTTCAGGCCCGTGCCCAAATAGGCCAGCCCGACAAGCCCATCACCATCAAAGCCCAAGGCAAGTTTAACCTAAACTGTAAGGGAGACAATGACGGACGCATAGTAATCGATGTAGAGGGAGGTACCGGCTTGTATAGTTTTATTTGGAGTACGGGAGCCACCACTTCTTCGATAGAAAATCTCAAAGTAGGCGATTATACGGTGAGGGTACGCGATGAGAATGGTTGCGTTCAGGAGCGCGTTTTTAGCATTACGGAACCGGAAGAGCTTTCGCTGGAAGATGCCATTGTAAACGAAAGCCAGTGCTATGACGACAGAAATGGCAGCATTGTACTCAACATTAAAGGAGGAGTGGAGCCTTACTCTTATCAATGGTCTACCGGAGCCACTACCAAGAACCTGTTGGGCATAAGCTCCGGAGATTACACTGTACTGGTTACGGATGCCAATGGCTGTCAGGTGCAGGGCAATTATACCCTGGCCGATCCTGCGCTCTTCCGAATTCAACCGGAGGTTAAGGAAATTAGCTGCTTGGGGGCAAACGATGCGTCCATTTCGCTCAATATTGAAGGCGGTATAGAACCACTAGCCATTCGCTGGAGCACAGGGCATTCTTCCGAAACCATAAGCAACCTTGGGCCCGGTCAGTACAATGTGTTGGTAACCGATGAGAAAGGCTGTACCATTCAACAAACCTTTAACATTATTGAGCCGCTAGCCCTCACGCTGGATGCCTACATTGAAGATGCTACCCGTTGCAACGACCCGCAGAGTGGCAGGGTAAACGTAATTGTTTCAGGTGGCACGGGGCCATACACCTATCACTGGTCCAACGGAGAGCGGAGTTCTGAAATTACCGATGTATTCCCCGGAACCTACGTGGTTACAGTAAAAGACCGTAACGGATGTGAGGCTCAGGGTACTTATACCGTATTGCAGCCGGAGCCTTTGCAAATTGGTTTTAGTACCGAACCATACATCGATTGTCAGAACCGTGTAGCAGGCCTGCTGGTAAAGGCCAAGGTTAAAGGAGGCGTAGGGAATTACCGCTACGAATGGTCTCGTGGTAATAGTACCAACGATGAAGTGCTAATGACCGAACCGGGCAGACTGACCATTGAAGTTTATGATGGCCGGGGCTGTTTCCAGCAAAATGCCATAGATATTGATGTGCCAGAGCTTGGTCTTGCCGACTTTGAATACAAAGCAGAATCTATAGATAAAACGGGCGATCTGGCCGTAAACGATCCGGTAAGCTTCTTCGATCTTTCGGAAGGCGAGGTAATTGATTGGTACTGGGATTTTGGCGATGGCTTCGATTCGGACGAAATAGATCCCATTCATACTTACGATGCGCCAGGCACCTACACCGTAAAACTCACAGTGACCGACCGGACCGGTTGCCAGACAGAAAAAACCACACTGCTAAAGATTACGGAGGGTTACAGAATAATAATTCCTAATGCCTTTACTCCCAATGGAGATGGAAACAACGACTTCTTTAGGCCAAGAATGCTGGGCATGACCAAGGCCCGCCTGATTATCTATAACACATGGGGAGAGGTGATCTTTAGTACCGATGACATTGAAACGAAGGGCTGGGATGGCACCATTAATGGTCGGCAAGCCGAAAATGGAAACTATGTATACAAAATAATAGGGGTGAGTTTTAACGGGCTTCCGGTAGAGCGCGAGGGCATTTTTGCTCTCATTAAATAGTGAGTATATGCAAAGAGTTTTTCTAATTGTATGGATAATTATACTTGGCTGGCCAAAGCCTCAACTGCAGGCACAAGACCCACAGTTTTCTCAGTTCTATGCGTCACCCCTTTATTTAAATCCGGCACTAACTGGTTCCACAGACCGGGGGCGTGTGGGTGTTAACTATCGAAATCAGTGGCCTTCGCTCACCCACTCGTTCACCACTATTTCGGCCTATGCCGACTACTTTTCCAAAGCTGCGGAAAGTGGTATAGGCCTTATTGTTACTGAACATAAAGAAGGCTTTCTCGATTTTAAGTCCACCGAAATTGGAGGCTTATATTCCTACAAAATGCAAGTAGCTTCCGGTCTGGTGCTTCGTACCGGAGTTCAATTGAGCTATTTTCAAAAGAACATCAATTTTGAAGAGTTGGTATTTGGCAACCAAATCGACATTGTAAATGGGCAAGTAGTGGGGCCAAGCGGAGAGGTGTTTGAAAAAGGAGCTAATGTCAACTTCCTTAGTGCATCGGCCGGAGCGTTGCTCTATACCAACCTGGCCTGGCTGGGCTTTTCTACCCACCACATCAATGAGCCCAACCAATCGTTCATCGATCAGGAGAGCCGACTTGCCAGAAAGTACTCCCTTCATGCAGGCTACAAGATTATGTTTGCCAAAGGGAAAAGGCTTCGAACAGTGGCCTATCAGTTTCAGGAGCGATCGGCCACGCTGGCCCTAAACTACAAAAAGCAAGGAGGGTTCAATCAGCTCGACATGGGTGTTCAGCTCTACTTTCAACCCCTTGTGATTGGTGGTTGGTATAGGGGCATTCCTATTCAGAGTGTAAACAAAGTGTTTAAGAACGAATCCATTATTGCTCTTGTGGGGTTGGAGCTTAATAGTAATATGTCTTTTGGCTATAGCTATGACTTCACCGTTTCGCGCCTGGCCGGTTCAACAGGAGGCGCTCATGAATTTTCTCTTACGCTTAACTTTGGCAAAATTGTGAAACGCACCAGAAGAGACACCATTTTGCCTTGCTTCAAATACTAGACAAGATGCTTTAACGAAAGTCTTGTTGCGTAAAGGAGGGGGCTGCCAATTCATAAGCTTAATCGACAGAAGAGTTGCCTCCAGTAAGCACTTTATGCTTATCTTCCATGCGTGAAGATTCTCATTATCCAAACCGGAGGAACAATAGACAAAGACTATCCGAAAACGACTAACGGATATGCTTTTGAAATTGATCAACCGGCCGTCTTGCGCGTATTGGAGCAAGTAGCGCCCGGGTTTGAATATGAGTGCATAGAGCTAATGAAGAAAGACTCTCTGGATATCACAGAAGCCGACCGGAAATTGTTGCGCAAAACGATTATTTCGGCCGAGGCCACAAAAATTCTGATTACCCATGGCTCGGACACCATGCCCGAAACCGCCAGCTTTCTGAACAGTATTCAGGGAAAAACCATTGTCCTTACCGGTGCTTACAGACCAGAGCGATTTGCCAATTCAGATGCCGCATTTAACATTGGCGTGGCTATTGGTTCGCTCAACACCTTAGAGCAAGGCACGTTTATTGCCATGAATGGATTAGTTTTTCCAGCCAACAGAGTGCGGAAGAACTCCGTTACCGGTAAGTTTGAGTACCAGTAGTATTGGTTGATTTGCCGATAAATGCACGGGAGAATAGAATAGAGTGCCCGGGAGCATGTAAGTTTGTAATGATTAACTATTGAAACGATTAATTAAGTATATGAAGAAGTTGATTTTCGCGCTGCTTTTTCTGGCAGCATTTGCACTAAACGCACAAAACACACCACCTAAAAACTGGTTCAATCTAGATCCGGTAAAAGACTCTGTCAATGGTGTGAGTACAGAAAAGGCCCTGGAATATTTAAAGGGGCGAAAGAGTAAAAAAGTATTGGTGGCCGTTATAGACTCGGGCATAGACATTGAACATGAAGACCTGCGCGATGTAGTGTGGACTAATGAAGATGAGATTCCCGGCAATGGTATTGATGATGATAATAACGGTTTTGTAGACGACATTCACGGCTGGAATTTTATTGGAGGAAAAGACGGCCGGAATGTGGGAAAAGATACCTATGAACTTACCCGAGAATATAAAAGACTGAAGGAAAAATACGAGGGCAAATCGGCCGAAGACATAGCCAAATCCCAGAAAGAAGAGTTTGAATACTGGCAAAAGATTAAGGCTGACTTCGAAAAAACCTACAACGAGTCTAACCAACAGGTGCTCATTATGAATAGTGTGAATAGCCAGTTAAAACGCTACAACAAGCTTTTTGAAGCCTATTTGCTCGATGATGAAATAACCTTTGAAGACCTGAGCAAGATTAACTCTACGGACCAGGTGATTTCCAGAGGTAAAGAAGTGCTCTCACAGATTTATGGTATGACCGACAGCTCGCTGTCTGTAGATACGCTTATTTACCTTATAGACCAGGACATTGAACGAGCCAGTGAAGACACCAAATTTGCCTACAGCCTTGACTTTGACCCCCGAGAAATTGTGGGAGACGATCCCACTAAGCTCGATGAAGTTGGCTATGGCAACAATGATGTAATTGGTAAAGGAACCGATAACTTTCATGGCACCCATGTAAGTGGCATAATCGCGGCTGTTCGGGGTAACGGCATTGGTATTGACGGTGTAGCCGACAATGTGGAGATTATGGCCATTAGGGCTGTACCCGATGGAGACGAAAGAGATAAAGATGTGGCCAACGCCATTCGCTATGCCGTAGACAATGGGGCCCAAATTGTGAACATGAGCTTTGGAAAAAGCTACTCTCCTAACTCTGAATATGTATTTGAGGCCATTGAATATGCCGCTAAGAAAGGCGTATTGCTTATTCATGCAGCCGGAAACTCGGCTGAAAATATTGATGAAGCCAATAACTACCCCAACGACAAATTTGGCCGAAGGAAAGACTGGCCCAACTGGATTGAAGTAGGAGCGTCATCATGGGGTTCTGAAAACAATTATGTGGGAGTATTTTCTAACTATGGTAAGAAAACTGTAGACGTTTTTGCTCCTGGTGTAGCCATTTACTCCCTTGCCCCCGGAAACGAATATCAGGATGCTCAGGGCACCAGCATGGCGGCTCCTGTAACCACAGGAGTAGCAGCCCTTCTGCTTTCATACTTCCCTGAGCTTAGCGCAGAACAGGTGAAAGACATACTGATGAAATCGGTTAGAGGCATCGATGTTAAGGTGAATCAGCCCGGCACGGGTGAAGAAGTGAAGTTCTCCAGCCTTTCTGTTTCAGGAGGTATCATCAATGCCTACGAAGCTGTGAAATTGGCAGAATCGATGAAGCTTAAAGGGAAAAAGTAGGGATCAGAAATGAGTTAAACGGGTATCGGCTCCAGAGATTGACTCTACCCAAGCAGAGACTCTCGCATAGAAGTATTATTGAGAGGAGATAAAACGAATAAGGCCCATGTTCAATCATGAGCCTTATTTTTTGTTATTGCTGGCCACAATCGGTGTCCTCACCGATTGATTTATACTGTTCTGAAGCTTCTGAGGTGCCTCCATGATTGGATATCGCTCTTTTCCCAGATCAATCCTCAGCGTCCCGTGCCGGAGACACTGAGGGAGCCGGAATAATCAGCATATCAGGGAGTTTTTCCTGATCACCGTTCTACTTACCTAAAACTCTAGGATAATTCCCCCATTCACAATAAAGCCATCCATAGGAGCCCATACCTCAAGGGCTTCGGGATTCATACTGTTAGAGAGGTTGATGTTCTCAAATCTAGATTGTCTCGTGTCTGAGAAGTTCTCAAAGTTCAGGTAAAGGCTAATGCGCTCAAACTTCCTTAGGGCCATAAAACCTACAATCCAATAATCATCTGTTTGGGAATAGTCGCTTCTGAACTGTTTTCCTGTATAATAGCTTTCCAGCCCAATTCTCCATTTTTCATGCTCCTCATAAACCAGCACAGCACCAATATTATGCTTGGCAGTTAGCGGTTTTTGCAAATCGGCATTGTAACCCAATTCCGTGTCTATGAGTGCATAATTCACAAAGAGCTTAAAGTCTTGATAAGTAAGCTTCAGATTCGTTTCAAGCCCTTTGGAACTTAGGTTGCCATTAGCATTCTGGAATGTGTAAGTGCCCTCAATACTTGGTCCCGAAAGAACCACAGGATTATTCAATTGGGTATAATAGAAAAGTTGGTTTACGCTGAAAGTCCACTCGTTTCCAATGGCCGTTTTGTAGTTGATGTCGAAGTTTCCGCCATACGACTGTTCCGCATCCAGATTATTCAGGTTGAAGGACTCCAGGCCTTGAAAAGAAAGCCTTTCTGTATCTTCCGTGAAAATGCTTGGAAGCTTGTAGCCAAGTCCACCGCCCGCTCTAAAGGTGAGTTTAGGGTGCGCTTTGTACATTAGCGAAAGCCTGGGCAAAGTTTGCAGCCCGTAATTTTTGCTCTGATCCAACCTTAATCCCGTTTCCAGCGACCAAAAATCACTCAGCTGTTTGTTTTGTTGAACAAAGACACCGGCTGTGAACTGACTGTAGCTTCTGTCATTGTTATTTGCATGGCTTTCGTTGAACCGATCGGAATAGATGTTCATACCAACCAGCCAGCTACTTCTTGATTGGCCAAACGAGTACGTTGCCTCGCTAAAAGTGGCAATTTGCTCACCATCAAAGCCATACTGATACTGATGAATGCCCCTGTCGAAATGCAGTAAACTATTTTTAATGGATAGTCTCCTGTTTTCGTCCCAGGTTTTGGTATAACTCAATTGGTAAGACATTCTTCTCGATTCATTCTCTTGCAGATAGTTTTGAGCACTTGGCTCACGATTGTCTACTGCGGTGAGGTTTCCTCCCCAGCGATCTTCAAAGGTACCGTTCAGTGCTAATCTGAACTCATCGGTTTCTGAAGGCTTAAAGAAAAGCGTTGGGTTAAGGGTGATGCTTCTGGTTTCCGGCAGGTCAGAGAAGTTATCGTCATTCGCGTCATATGCCGTTTGTCTATGTGCCGAACCAAAAAGGGTATATGACCATCGGCCATCTTCTGAGGCATGAAAGGCATTCAGTGTGGTTCCGCCAGCAGAAGTCTGATCCATCATAATTTTTGTTAGGGCTTGAGCCTCAGGTCTAATACTCACCAGGTTAACCAAACCGGCAATGGCTCCACCACCATAGAGTGTAGAATTACTCCCTTTAATTACTTCCACCTGACGCAGATCCAGTGGAGGAATTTGCATAATGCTCAGGCCTCCCGAAAACCCACTGTAAAGTGGAAATCCATCTTTCATAAGTTGGGTGTACCTTCCGTCTAATCCCTGAATCCTGAAGTTCTTCCATACCCAAAAACTCTATGCGCGTAGGAATGTCTTCTATGCTTCGGCTGGTACGGGTGGCAGTTACCACCATTTCTTCCATTTCCTCTTCATGGTGCTCCATTAATATGCGTATGGGTTGTTCCCCAGTATAAGGAATAGAGAAACTAAGGGTTTGTGTTTCATAGCCCACAAAGGAAAATCTGAGTTTTATGGTGCCATTGGGCAGGTTTGTCAAAGTGGCCTCACCGTTTATATCGGCAATAGCACCCTTGTTGGGGCCGGCATAAACGGTAGCTCCAATGAGCGGTTCGTTATGGTCGGCATCCAGAATTCTGAACGATAATGAGTTTTGTGCCCAAGACAGTACGCTCGCAAGCATACCGCAAAGGGCTATCAATGCTTTTCTTGTATTCATGAGATAGTTTTAATTGCTTTTTTAAAATGTAAGAATTGAGCAGAGTTACCCTGCACTCCTTTTGAGGGAGTGCAATGAATAGCGTGGCCTCCGCTTTGGTAAATGAGCAATTAAACTTGCGGGGGTTGCCAGATTTCGTTGATAACACCCTTAATGGGCATTACTCCTGGTAATATTTGAGGGGACTGGTTGCGTCTTTCTGCTTTGTCCACACTGTCGGCCAACCGAATGAGAGGTACTTTGCAGCAGGCACAGCAACAGAAGGGAGGGCACTCCTCTTCTTCTCCGTTTTCTATAGGGAAGTCGGTTGCACTGGCCACTACTCCCTCATCAAAGTCAGGAGAAACCAGCACCTCATCGGGGCAGGGAACCAGGCTTAGAACAAGTAGCAGAAAAGAAAAAATGGCAAACAGCCTTTTCATGATTCAAATCTAGGCATCATTTCGGTGCAACAGCATAACAATTGCAAAATTACTCCTGTCGCAATGTCTTTACCGGATTTTTTAAGGCCGAATTCATAACAATTGCGGCTACTAAAACAAAGGAAGTGCACAGGGCCACGGCCAGTCCGGTCAACAGAAGGCCAATGTTCAGTTGGCTTTGATAAATAAAATTTTGGCTCCATCGGTTTATGCCCCAATAGGCCAAAGGAGTTGCAATGAGGCTGGCCAGCAGTATTAGTTTGAATGTACCACTGTACATTATGGTCACTATTTGACCCGACATGGCACCTAGTACTTTCCGTATGCCAATTTCCTTTCTGCGTTGGTCTATGGTAAAACTGGTGAGACCTATTAATCCAATAATGGAAATAGCCGCACAGAGAATGGTCATAAATCCAATAAGCTGGCTTTGAGTTTTGTCGGCCTCGTATTGCTCATTCAGGCGGTCATTAAAAAAACTGTATTCGAAGGGATAATTGGGCAGTTGTTCGTTCCATACCTGTTGAGCAGCAGCCAGTGCTTCGCCTGCATTGTTCTGGTTGAATCGCACAATGAGATGCTGCCCGGGGTTGGGGTTAAAAACAAAGACCAGCGGCTCAATAGGGTTGTGCAACGAGAAGTGATTAAAGTCGCGTACCACGCCTATTACATGGCCTGGTTGTTCCTGATGAAAGAAGCCCATTTTTTTACCCAATGGTTCTTGCCAACCAATGGCCTTGGCAGCAGTTTGGTTAATGACAAACTTAGCGTTGCCCCGTGTTTCGTTTGGCGAGAAAAACTCACCTTCAGCCAAAGGAATTCCCAGAGTTTCCAGGTAGTCTGCGCCACCGTGCAGGTACTTAAATTCTATCTGTTTCATTTCTCCATCCATTTCGGCTTTAAACACAATCTGGCCAATGTTGGTACCGGGTAAAAAATCAGAGGAGGTTACCTTTTCAATTACCGGAAAAGTTTCAAGCGCATTTTTCATGGAGGTGTACTTGCTCTGGGTTACCGAGTCGGCAGTGGTAATGAGTAATATTTGGTCTTTCTCAAAACCCATGTCTTTGTTTTGTAAAAAGGCAATCTGATCTTTCATGAGTAAGGTAGAGAGTAGCACTCCTATTGAAATTACAAATTGGAATAGCACCAGTCCCTGCCTCATTAGCTGGCCTTTTTTGCCGGAAGACCAGGTGCCTTTAAGCGCGCTAACCGGTTTTATGGCGGATAGGTAAAAGGCTGGGTAGAGGCCTGCTACAAGGCCCGTGACGGCCACTACCAATAAGGTGCCTGCCAGCAGGGAAGGATTATTGAACAGGTTGAAGTTGAAGTTTACCCCCAACCACGATTGGAGCGGAGAGTGCTCTATGAGCAACCAAACAAGTAGCAGTGAGAGCAAATAGGCAGAAAATGCCTGCACCAGCGATTCTACCAGCAGGGAGGTTCTCAAACGAGTAGCATGAGTTCCCAATACTTTGCGAATACCAATTTCTTTGGCTCTTAGGCCTGCTCTGGCCGTAGAAAGGTTGATGTAATTAATGCAGGCTAAGAGTAAAATGGCTAACCCTACCATGGAAAACACCAATAGGTTGGCGGGGTTGCCTTTGGCAAAATCATCGTCTATTGTCTCTGCATCATAATGAATATCGGCCAGTGCTTGCAGCCGCAGCCTATGTTTGCCGTTGATCTGATTGCCGAAAGGCATGTAGTACTTTTCGTTAAAGGGGCCAAACTTGCTTAGAATATCTTCTTTGGTGGTGCCTTCTTGCAGCAACAGATAGGTTATGCACTCCGCATTCCAAAGGGCCTCAGAATTGAAAGTACCGTTTTGCATGGCGAATTCTCTGGAGCGCACCCCGGAAATCAGCACATCGAATGCAAAGTGAGTGTTTTTGGGAAGGTTGGCATAAACTCCTGTTATGTTCAGTTTTTGGCCATCGATAGTTATGGTTCGGTTTAGACCCATATCGTTGCCAAACAGCTTGTCGTTAACGGTTTTAGAAATAACCACGCTGCCCGGGTTTTTTAAGGCTGTTTTGGCATGGCCAGCCAGTAATTTCAGGTCGAACACATCAAATACAGAGGGATCGGTATAGTACATGCGTTCTTGCCGAAAAACCTGGTTATTGTGCTGAATCTCTCCTCTTCCAACAAAGCCAAATCGAGAAAAATTTTCTATTCCCGGGAGTTCTTCCATCATTTTCTCCGGTAGTTCGGGAGCCGAAAAGGCGGTATTGAATTCAACCCCGGGCGCGGAGAGCACATGACTTACGCGGTATACTCTTTGGTGATGAGTAAAATGCTGATCGTAGGTTAGTTCATGGCTAAGAAACAGGAGCAACCAAATGCTGGCCGAAAGACCAAAAGTGAGGCCCACAATGTTTAAAAAGCTAAACAGACGATTTTTCCAGAGTACACGCAGAGCAAACTTAAGCATAACAATTTTTTAACTAACACTTTCGTTCAAGGTGACAAGATAAATCTACTTTTGCAATGAAAAGCCCCATTACTCTGGCCTTTGTCTATACTGAGTCTATAGCAATTGGTTAAAGAAGGTTAAAATGGAACACTCAGATTTACTTTTTGCGTTAATAAGCATCGAAGAAGTAGGGTATGCAGAGGCGATTTGGTATGATAATTGGATAAGAAATTGAAAGTAAAAATCGAGAGCTAGTCAGTAGTTCTCTTCATACAGTTAGTAGTTTATTTGTTTAGGACCCGAAGGAGTAGTTACCCTTCGGGTTTTTTTTATGTCCTTTAACTGGTCTGACCACTCGAAGTGGTCAGACCAGTAGTACCGATTAATCAGCATCGTTCCCACATAGAAGGAGATGCTCAATCATTTCTCTCTAAATATATTTCTGGCAGTATAATCTTCACTTCTTGGTCAGAGTTTTCGGCCTTCCAGTAAAGAAGGTAGTTTATCTTGCATTCTTTAATATTGAAGCCCTTTTCTTCAAATTCTTTGAGCTTTTCCTTGAAGCTTTTTGAAAACTTGAGAACCAACTCTCTGTTAGTGTTAAGGCAACCTTCTTCGGATTGTAATAGTATATCTCCACCTAATAGTCCACGCATCCTATGTTGTACAAATTGAAAATACCCTAGCTGAACATCTCGGTGTGTCAATTGAATGAGAATTTCATCAGGTGGAGAATAGGATGAGTCATCAAAAGTCTTGACAAGATTTTGACTAATAATTTGCTCAAGAAAACGGCTATTTAAATGAATGGACAGGTTTTGTTTTGCCCTAGTTAAGGCTACATATACTTGCCTTTTTGCTTCGTCTGAGTTAAGATTGAAATTATCAAGTATTAGAAAAACATTATCAAATTCTTTCCCTTTTGCTTTGTGAATAGTAGATACAAATATTGTCTCGACATGCTCATCGAAAAAGTCTTCTAGTTTTGACTCTCTTATAAAAACCTCAAAGTCAGAACGGTATTTCTTTTTAGGGTTGGTAACTTCAAAGTCTCTTATAATGCTTTGGCAAATCTCTAAAGTAGTGCTGTTTTCATACTGGTTACGTAGCTCTCTTTTCGCTTCCTCCCAGTTTTCTTCGTGGACTATGTAAGAAGATTCGTCCAGCTTTAATTGGCTGATGAAAAACCGAACCTCCTCAATGTTATATAAATTAAATCCGTCATTAGTCTGAATGAGTTTGGCCTTCCTCTTCTTCTTAAGAAGCAATCCAGTAATAAGCATTGCCTCTTCGTTGGTTTTTGTTAGAACACAGGTTGAGCCTGCTAGCTGGCTTTGAACTATATTTTTTACTAAGGGAGTAACCAGGTTTGTACTTTGGTATTGAACAATTTTTATAACACCTAAGCCTGGTTGTCTGGCAATGATCGGAGTGCTCTTTAATCTATGATGAATTGTTCGTACAAATTGGTTAGTAAATTCTACCAAATTTGATTTGCTCCTGTAGTTCTCAACTAGTTCATATTTTACAGCTTTATTGATTTGAATGAATTGCTCTAAGTATTTTGAACTTGACCCCCTAAATTCGTAGATATTTTGGTCGTCATCTCCAACAGCAATTACCCGCATTTCTTCATTTTGCTCCATCAAAACCTGAATGAGTTCAAACTCATCGGCATTCATGTCTTGAGCTTCATCAATAACCAAAACTGTACGAGCTACCCTATTTGATTCTACCTCTTCTGCTCTTATTCTCTCAATGGTTCTTTTAAGAACTCCGTCTGATTTCTCAAGAGTTCCGACCTTGCCCAATAAATCGAAACAATAAGAATGAAATGTCTTTATATCTACATACAAAGCAGCATTTCCGATTAACTGTAAGAGGCGTTTCTTAAACTCGGTTGCAGCAGCTCTTGAAAATGTAAGCATCAATAATTGCTCGTGTTTTACATCTTCCATTAAAAGTAGTGAAGCCAACTTATGGACTAGTACCCTGGTTTTGCCACTCCCTGGGCCTGCTGCAACTACAATGTGTTTGGACTCTCTGTCATTTATAATTTTTAATTGCGTTGGTGACAACTCTCCGAAGAGCTGTCTGAACTTAGAAGGCGTAATATTTCTTTTAATCTCATCCTGTCTACTTCCTTTGAAGTACTTAGATAAAAATGATTGATCATTCAACTGGAAGTAGTCTTCAACAAACTGCAGAGCATCTTTATAATCGCTGATCATTTTTCTAGCGTATTCGCCTACAATGTGAATTTGCTGAACCTTGGATTCATAGAACTGATTGAGCTTTTGATAGTCGTCTATTTTGTACCTCTTTTTATTGTCTTGCTCGATTCGCTCCACTGTTAATTTATTATATACCACAAGAAACCCACCTTCAATTTTTATTGCTTCAATTCGTGATAGATAAAAGAGAGTATCTTCAATATCATCAATGGAAATACTAAGCTTGAAAAGCGATTGATAGTTGTCATAAGCATTTTTTAGCTCATGAACAGAGAACTCCACTAACACCTGTTCTTCATCATTATTAGCTTTTACAGAAGCAGTCTTTTGATGGAGTAATTCAATTATGAATCGAGCTAACTCATGACGTTTCTCCAGTTTTTCTTGAAGGGTCAACTTGGATTGACTGCATAATACAGTTATGAGGTTTTTAGATGGATCTAGGTGTCTTTTAATCCAGTTCTTGATTGCCCAAAAATTGATTATTGTTTTCAACTTCTGGGGACTGATTTCATTACAGCCATTTTCCTCTGCTGTTTCATTCAGTTCTTTGATGTGAAAAGTCTTTTCTTCTTCCTGAAAAACTGACAAGAGAAACTTTTCAATTTTAGCATATACCTCGACTATGTGAAGTGAACGGTTTACACTCTCATCTTTCTGAATAAAAGCCGTCAAATCTTTCGCATCTGCTAGAATTTTTTCCTCCCTAAGAAGTTTTACAATATTAATGACCTCTTCTTTGACTATTCCAAGACGATCAGATATGTAATCAACTCGAGATTCAGCTACATCATCAACACTCTGTTTTCTGCTCTTGCTTGAGAAAAGAGACTTAATTATCCTCACTCCCTTCTCTTTTTGGTTTTCCTGAAACTTTTCAGAAGCGTTTATTCGATTGATTGCCTCTTGTGCATTCTTAGCTAATATGCTGTTTGCGAATACTTTTGGCATATTCTGCCCTCTTTTTAAATAACCTGCATCTTCTAAGGCGGCAATAGCTGTTGTAACTCGGGTCTCTATATCTCTTATATTGTCATCCCACCCTGCCTTTCTAGCGATTTCTAATGCAGAATTGGAAGCTGTTGAACGAAACCTTGTGATATGTTTTATTGCTTTCCATATTTGTTGAATTTCTTTGATACTCAACTTTGTTTGATTGAGTAGAATGAAGTGCTTGCTGAGGTCTTCTTCATTAAACAGCACGTAGCAATCTGCCGTAATGCTTTCATCTCTTCCTGCCCTTCCTGCTTCTTGAACATAATTTTCTAGAGAGTCAGAGATTTCATAATGAATCACCATGCCAACATCTTTCTTGTCCACGCCCATTCCAAAAGCAGATGTTGCGACCATTATTTGCACCTCTCCATTTATGAAAGCATCCTGATTGGCGGACTTTTCTTGCTTCTCCATTCTGCCATGGTAAGGCCGGGCTTTATATCCGTCTTTCACTAAGCGCTCTGCAAGTTCATATGCTCTTCTAGTCCGAGAGACATAGATTATTGTAGGACAGTTCTTTTCATCTACTAAATCTCTTGCTGTATTGTATTTTTCCTCTTCATTTTCCTTTTCAAACACTTGATAATGAAGGTTCTTTCTTGATTCTTTTGAGCTGAAAAGCTCTAAACTCAACCCTAGTTTATTCTTAAAATACTCTCTTATATCTTCAATAACCTTTCTCTTGGCAGTAGCGGTGAAACAGGAAACGGGTATTCCCTCTTCTAAATTCTTCTTTTCCTGAATTGACTTGATAAAATCGCCTATGTATAAATAATCTACCCTAAAGTCTTGTCCCCAAGAAGAGAAACAGTGCGCCTCATCAATGACAAAGCGTGAGATTTTTCTACCTAGAATCAACCTTTCTATACTCTTTGACCTGAGGGATTCTGGGGATATATAAAGAATAGATGCTGAACCATCTTCAACCCTTTCAAACGACTTACTACGTTCAATTGGATCCAATAGCCCATTGATTGTTACAGATTCGGTAATCCCAACCCTTTCCAAATTATCTACTTGATCTTTCATAAGGGATTGGAGAGGTGAAATAACCACCGTTAAACCTCTTGTGTTTTCCCCACTCATCAAGGCAGGCACTTGGAATGTAATTGACTTTCCTCCCCCTGTTGGAAAAACAGTTAGTATTGATTTGTTGTCGATTGCTGCTTTTACAGCCTTTTCTTGTAATGGTTCCCCGCCATAGCTTCGATATGAGCTAAAACCAAAAAACCTTTTTAAGCCAGCATGAATATCTAATGCTTGATCACAATAAACACAGCCTCTAATACACTGTTTATTCCTCAGAAGGAATACAATTCGTTCTACTTCCCTATAGTTTCTTAATACCCATGGAGGGGTAATTGAATACTTGTTTTTAGAATTAATTAAAGCCAATGCATAAGCTAATTCAATAGGATATTCTGAGCTTATCTTGGCAAGATCGGAGCTAGTACAAATTTTCGATTGAAAGTATTCATGTATTAATTCTGTAGGGTTTTTATATTCCGATCTATAGTCAGCAAAATTAAAAAAAGAGGAAAACTCTTTTTTGTCGTGTAAAAGCAGGTAGAGTATTTCTTTAAAATGACCTTCTGTTTTTTGAAACGCGGTGAGTTCATCGAAAAAGAGGTCTTTAGCCTTTATTGAGTCATTAAGTGGGTTGTTAATTTCTTCTGTGAGAAGTTTGTCGTCCTTCAATAGATTATGATATGGTTTTGAAGGAAATAGTAAGGGGGATAGATGCAGTGTATCTATTATCTTCTTTGATCCAAGGAAATCCCGAGAAAAGGAGTTGCGAATAAATTTAAGGTCGTGGCTTAGAACATTATGACCACATATAAACTCTGAATCAGTCAGGAATCGGATAAAGTCAGGTATAGAGTTTGAATGAAATGAATCTCCATTTGATTTTATAGCACCTATATCGAGGATTCGATTACTCTTTGGGTCAACTTCTGTATCAATGAAGACTATATTTTTCATCTAAAAACATTAACTCCATGCCATTCTAGGCTCTCTCTATTCGGCCAGTATTTTTTATTCGCTGGAAGACTTATTCGCTGGCCCTCGAATTGCTTAAGCGTAAGTTTGCCTTCCTCTACGAACCCTTCAGAAACCCTTACTCGGAAGTCTGGAGTAATACTCAATAACCCTCTATCGAATGCACGATGTAAGTTTGGACATAAGGCGATTCCATTGGTTACCGTATCATCATAACTTTCGCTAAAGGGTATTATATGGCAAGCATCTATCATCGAGATGTTATGCATTGAGCTGACCCTAAGCCCTGAAATACAGCAAGCATCATTGTATATTTTTGGAATTTCACGCTTGAAAACTGACCCTAGAAGAAAGACTTCCTCGTCATTTTTTTGAGTCAACAGTTCTTTTGTTCTTTCTCTATAATATTCGGAAGAATCGTTTAAAAAGCTGTATTCTAAATCATTGAAAAGTGAGACAGGGTCTTGTTCAGAAAAGTAACCTCTAGTGTTTGGAAAATATTCTTCTAACAAAACCTGCAAGAGAGCCTTTCTAGAAGTTGCATCATTAAGTAACTCAAATAAGGGTTTTTCGATCTCGGCATACTCCACTGCTGCATTTAGGTTCGCAAAGCTCTTGACTAATGAACCCATTGTATTCAGGTTGCTAAACCCAGCCTTTGGCTTCAACACCCAAAAACTCTCACTTTTCATGTAGAAAAAGGGGTAGGATATCCGGCAATCATGATTAGTTTGAACAAGACTATTCCAGTTGGCTTTGAAGAGAGCAACGAGTTCTGGGGTAAGATAAATTTTAGTTCCTGTTATTCGTTTGGTTTGATATGCCTGAATAATCGAAAGAAGAAGAATAGGCTTGTGAGGAGCAATGCCGTGAGAGCGATCAATTCTTAGTTTGCAAAAGGCTTTCAGATACTTCGTTAAGGAATCTTTCTGATGGATCGTGTTGTCTATTTTTGACCTTATTGTCATTATTTTTTTACTCAATATAGTTAAAATCCAACTTTCCCACCGCTCCTCCGGGTCCACTTGCCCATACCGCTTCTCCATCGAGTGAGACATCTACGGCATAGTATTGCCCTTCCATAAGAGTGTAGGCTTTATCTCCCTCGCGGTAGTAGTCGCAGGACTCGCGGCCAACGGCAAACACATAGTTTTTCCATAAGGCAACCCCAGAACGGTAACCTTTGGGTTTCATACCGGCCATTACCGGGAACCAGCTTTTGCCACCATCGGTGGTATAGGCCGCGTTGATTTTGGTGAGCGAGTCACCCCGATAGTCTCCACCCACCATTAGGCCTTCCATTTCATTCTTAAAGTCTATAGAGAAAATGCCTTCGGTAGGCTCTCCCGACTGAATAGGGGTAACTGTTTTTTGCCAGGTTTCCCCTTTGTCGAAGGAGTAGAACAGACTGGCTTCTTGGCCTCCCAAGCCAATGTAAACCTGGTTTTCGCCTACCGTTCTCAGGCAGGTACCGCTGGCGGCAAATCCTCCTTGGCCTTCCAGCGCCTGTGGTCTTTGCTCAAAGGGCAGTTCGTTCCAGGTTTCTCCACCATCGGTAGTTTTGAGAATCAATAGTCTTCCATTAATGGCATCTCCAAAAGCAATGCCCTCCTTTTCATTCCAAAAGTCCATGGCATCGTAGAAGGTGCCTTCCACCATGCTGAAATACTTCTGCTCCCAGTTCTGACCGCCATCAGTGGTTTTATAGATAACGGCAGGTAAGCCTGCACTCAGCACAATGGCTGTGTTGGCATCGAAGGCCTCAATGTCTCTAAACTGAAGGGTGTCGGTGCCGGGAATGGATACGTTTTGCCATGTGGCTCCACCATCGGTGGTTCTGATAGCGGTGCCCCCGCTGCCACTGGCCCAAGCCACCTGATCAGACACAGCGGAGAGTCCGCGAAGTCCTGCATTGACTCCAGACTCCTGGGCTTGCCAATAAGGCTCAGGCTTTTGCTGGGAGGTTTCTTTTTTATCGGCTTTTTGTGAACAGGAGAAAACGAAAAGGCTGATGAATAGCAGAGCGAAGTATTTCATAGGTCTAATAAAATATATTTTATGTCATTGCTGCGTGGCAGAAATCTACATTTTAGGTCATGCTGAACTTGTTACAGCATCTAATCATCACCATAGATATAGAATAAAAATGATCCTGAAACAAGTTCAGGATGACGTTCTAATCTTATTGTTTCAGGGCTTGAAGATCCGGCTTTTCAGGAGAGGTAAATACGGAGGCAGGTAATTCATCGAAGACCATAATATCCTCCATGCCTCTTTCTCCCCGGCTACTGGAAAGCATTATTTCTCCGTGTTTTTTATAGTCTTTCCAGGGATTAATAAAACCTGGCTCTTCATTGTCGGCTGTCGAATAGTAGGCCCACTGAGTCACCAGCTTACTTTCTTTGTCTACCCACACGTAGTACATGTTTTGTGGGGTACGGCCCACGCTTTCAAAGGTAAGGTTCAGCTTGTCCGCAGATCGGCCATCTTGCGTGGCTTCTTCGCCCACATATTTCAGTGTCACTCCAGAATCTTTCAACTTATAAGGCATTACCAACCAGTAAGAATGGTTGATCCAGATGCTCTTGGCGGTTTGCATCAGGTTGGCCACAGAGTCGGCATCGGTTATTTCCCGACCATTCATAAAGGCTCGTCCGGTTTCGTCATTAATGTTGCTAATGAGCGTCATGCCATTGGGTCTGTCTATTCGAACATTGCCTGTCCATTTATCCCAGACCAGTGCATCGCGACCAAAAAACTTCCAGGCGATGTGTCTGGTATTATCCCAGGCTTTTCTTCCACCCATGGCCTCCATTACTTCATCGGCAATGGCAATGGCTCGTGCATCGGAGCCTTCCATGTTAAAGCCTTCAGCCGGAGGGTTTCCATAAGGTTTTTCATTATCGGAGGTTGAGTTGTTTCCACAGGCAAGCACAACGGCCAGGAGCAGAAACATGGCAGAAAGTCGGGCAATGATTTTCATGGGCTAAGGTTTTGTTGTCAAATTACAGCTTTCGGTGGCTTCAGACAATACCGGTGAAGTAATCGGTTCACTACAGGCAATTGATATTTGACTGTAACCATAGAACAACTGAGGGAGTCTCACAAGGCAGAAAGTATGTAATTACTTACATTAAGTGGTCAAACTCAAACAAAACCGGTCATGTTCAGAAACTACTTTAAGGTGGCTACTCGAAGCCTCATCCGCCACAAAGGCTACTCTTTCATCAATATTTTTGGTCTTACCGTGGGCCTGTGTGCTGCTTTACTCATTTTGCTTTATGCAAAAAGTGAGCTCACGTATGATCGTGTTCATTCCCAGGCAGAGAACATTTACATGGTTTACAAAGAGCGGATTACCCCCACCGGTACTCAAGAAACTTTCGATACCTGGGCACCAACCTGGGAGGCTTTAAAGGAAGACTATGCTCAGGTTGTGAACGGAGCGCGGGTTATTAACCAGGGGCTGTGGGTAGAAGTGAATGGAGAGCGCTTCAACGAACCGGCTACTTTAACAGACCGCAGTTATTTTGAGCTGTTTGACTTTAAGCTGAAGGAGGGCAATCGCCAAACAGTACTTTCCGGGCTCAATGAGGCAGTGGTGAGCCAGGCACTGGCTGAGCGACTTTTTCCCGGAGAAAATGCTATGGGTAAAACCATTATGGTTCCTTCTCTGGATAATCAATACATTGTTACCGGAATTTTAGAGGAGGTACCCTATAATTCCTACTTACAGCCTAACCTGATTGTGCCGGTACAGAGCCACCCGGAGTTTGAAGGAATAGCAGGAAACTGGGGCAGTTCGTTTCTGGAGTCTTATGTGCTGTTGAAACCCGACACCGATGTGGCTGAACTCGAGGCGAGCTTTGAGGACTTTATTGCTAAGATATGGGATGCTCAAACTGCCGAGAATACCAACTTTAAGCTCCTTAACCTACTAGATGTGTATGACCGATTCAATGACAATCGGCAGTATGCCTACATCTTGCTTATTGTGGCCATAGGTATTTTGCTCATTGCGGCTATAAACTTTATGAACCTGGCCACGGCTCGCTCAATGGAAAGAGCACGCGAAGCCGGTATGCGCAAGGTGTTGGGGGCCGTAAAACCCCAACTGGTTATTCAATACCTCACAGAGTCGCTAACCATTACATTTATTTCACTCGTATTGGGATTGGTACTGGCCGTGGCACTTTTACCCCGGTTCAACACATATTATAATATTGGTCTGGCCACCGATTTTTGGCAGGATCCGGGGAATATGCTGGCTATTTTAGCAGTCGGGTTACTCATTGGTTTGGCTTCAGGGCTTTACCCTGCTTTCTATATCACCTCTCTCAAAAGTGTGGATACATTAAAAGGCAAGGTGCTAAAGACCAACGGTGTTGGTAAGTTTATTCGAAACGCCCTGGTGGTGCTTCAGTTTATGTTTTCTACCCTGCTCATAGTAGGCACGCTAGTTATTGGGCGGCAGGTAGATTTCATGAAAAACAAAGACATGGCTTTTGACAAGGAGAATTTGCTGGTGTTACCCATTAGAGTAGACGATTTTCCGAGCGAGGAGCAAGGTATAAACCAACTGAGCGGTTTGCGCAATGCGCTTAAAAGTCATACCTCAGTGACTTCGTTAACAGCCACCTCTTCGATTCCCGGTAATTTTCCGGGGCGTTTCACCTTTGTGGTGCCCGATGGCTTTACTGCAGAGCAGCGATTGAGGATGCGGTTTACGTTTGTAGATCATGATTTTTTCTCCAGCCTAAGGATAGAGCTCCTAAAAGGGCGGGATTTTTTACCCAACAGTGAGCAAGACCGTAGCGAAGCGGCTATCTTAAACAAGGCGGCTCTGCAAGCCTTTGGTTGGGAAGACATAGAAGGCAAATATCTCAATTTTGGTAACCGAAAAGTTCAGGTAATTGGAGTGGTAGATGACTATAATTTTGAATCACTGGCCAATGAAGTAGCCCCCATTATTCATTTTTATCGTCCTCCGGAAAATGCAGTGCATTCCTTTACGGTAGCTCGGGTGGCTGCCGGCCGTACGGCCGATGCGCTTAGCCTGGCCAAAGAGCAATGGGAACTGGCGCTACCTTCTGTACCTTTTGATTATTATTTTGTAGACCAGCGCTTTCAACAACTCTATGAGGCTGAAGAACGACTTACGGGTGCCATAAGTACTTTTTCTATGGTAGCCATAATTATAGCCACCATGGGACTGCTAGGCCTTTCTTCTCTTATTACAGCCCAGCGAACCAAAGAAATAGGTATTAGAAAAGTTTTAGGGGCCACTGTAATGTCTATTATCGGCTTATTGTCTAAGCGGTTTGCCCTGCTCATTGGCTTGGCCTTTGTGCTGACCATTCCCGTGGCAGTGGTCTTACTCAACAATTGGTTGGCCGATTTTGCTTATCGTATTCATCTAGGGCCGTTAGTGTTTTTGGTGGCATTGGTCGGCACCTTGTTTGTGGCCCTTATGGCCATTGGTTTGCAAACGGCAAAGGCTGCTTTGGCCAACCCGGTGCAGTCTATGCGCTATGAGTAAATTCTGAAGGCAAGGGATGTAAATGGGTTGGTTAAACCCGATATTTCTGTTGTAAACCGCATAAAAAGCAATTTTGGACTTCTTGTTCAGATAAAACGGCTATTGATCATTGACTCATTTTTGCATGTTGAGGCAAACTATTGGGTTCAAAAACACAAAATCATGATCAGGAGCTATTTTAAAGTGGCCTTCAGAAACTTGTTCAAATACAAGGGCTACTCTTTCATCAACATCTTTGGCCTTACGCTTGGGTTGTGCACAAGCATGCTCATTTTTCTTTATGTGCAAGACGAGTGGAGTTTTGATAAAATGCATGATGATGCACACCTAATTTATCGTCTTGAAAATTGGTCACAATACGAAGGAAACGAAAACCACTGGGCAGCCACACAAGGGTTTCTTATTCCGGAAGTGGTGAGTCGCTACCCTGAAATAAGGTCGGCCACGAGGATTTACCACAACAACACACCGGAGACCTTCAGTACCGATGTTAATTTTTACAACGAGAAGGACTTGTTCTATGCCGATTCTACCTTCTTTGATGTATTCACTTTTCCCGTTCTTTTTGGAGACCTGTCTACAGCACTCGATGACCCAGGGAACATCGTACTTACCGAATCTACCGCCAGAAAATATTTTGGTCGCCCCGATCCTATTGGTGAGATCATAAAGCGGGGAGCAACTCCTTTTACCGTCTCTGCGGTGATTCAGGACATACCGCATAACTCACACTTTCGATTCGATTTACTAATCCCTCTTTCAGAGTTTCAACGCAGGTTCCCTCAGTTTGTAAACGGCAGGGGGCCTTCTACTTTCTATTCTTATGTGAAAACGCTCAATGAAGAGGCCAGCAAAAACCTAAGAGCAAAGCTCGATGCAGACGTGCTGGAAATTATGAATATTCGCGATGCCAATGGAGAAATTAACCCCATAGAGGGTCTGAGCGTGAGTATACGCACCATGCCTCTAACGGATATTCACTTATATGGGCATGCTGAAAAGGAACTGGGCAATAATAGTCAGGCTCAGTATATCTTCATCTTTTCTACAGTGGCTGTGTTCATCCTTATTATAGCCAGCTTTAACTATATGAACCTGGCCACGGCCCGTTCTACCAAACGATCGAAAGAAGTGGGTATGCGCAAGGTACTGGGGGCTCGCAAGCCGCAGGTGTTTTGGCAGTTTTTGAGCGAGTCATTCTTCTTTACCTTTATTGCTACTCTTTTGGCCCTAATGGCCGTAGTGGTACTGATTCCCTCTTTCAACGATTTTACGGGTAAGCGCATAGATGGTAACCTGTTGAATAACGGAGAGCTGCTTTTGAGCATATTGTTAGTCTATGGGGCGGTGAGTCTTTTGTCGGGCTTATACCCTTCTGTGTTTCTTTCCAACTTTCAACCGCTCAAAGCGCTCAAGTCCAATGTACTTTCGGGAAAGGGGCATAGCTTTAGCATATACTTGCGCAGAGGGCTGGTTATTCTTCAGTTTGGCATCTCCATATTGCTTATCATTGGTGCCAGCACCATATACCGACAGCTTCGATTTATTGAAAAGAAGGATGTGGGTTTTAACAAAGAGCAAGTATTGGTGTTAAAGCTGCCCGGCCGAGGCAGGGTGAATAATCTGGAAACCATAAAACAAGAGTTCATGGCCGACCCTTCGGTGGTGGTGGCTGCGCCATCATCGGTTATCCCCGGAGAGCGAGTACACATAATGACCGTGAGGGTTCCGGACTTGGTGACAACCGATGCCGGAAACGAAAGCCAGCAAGAAGATAATGGCATTCGTGGCATGCGCATAATGTCTGGTGATGAAGATCTGGCCGAGGTTTATGGGTTGCAGATTGTAGCCGGCCGAGACCTTTCTAAAGAGATGGTTACCGATGCAACCCAGGGTTTTTTACTCAACGAGGCTGCCATTAGAGAGTTTGGGTTGCAAGAAAACCCGGTGGGTAGAAGGTTTGAATATGTCTATGGTTTGCCTGAACCAAAAGCAGGGCAGATTGTGGGAGTTATAAAAGACTTCAACTATGCATCGGTGCACACGGAGGTTGAGCCACTGATGGTTCATGTAATGCCCTCCCACGCGGCCTACCTCAATGTGAGGCTGTCTACTGATGGCGTGCAGGAAACCATAAAGCGTCTGGAAGCCAAATGGACCGAACTTCAACCCGCTGCTCCCTTTGAGTACTTCTTTCTGGATAGTCTATATGACGCACAGTACAAAACCGAAATGAGCATGGGCAAAACCATCACCTTTTTTACCCTACTGGCTATTGTTATAGCCTGCATGGGTCTCTTTGGTCTTGCCTCGTTTATTACCGAGCAGCGCACCAAAGAAATTGGGGTGCGAAAGGTGCTGGGAGCTTCCATTAGTTCCATTATGGTGGCACTTTCCAAAGAGTTTGTGCTGCTGGTTTTGCTGGCCAATATCATGGCCGCTTACCCTGCCTACAGTTTGCTCAATAATTGGTTGAGCGGATTTGCCTATAGGGTAAATATAAGCCCCGTTACTTTTTTGAGTGCTGCTGTCGTTGCTCTGCTTATCGCCTTTATCACCATTAGTTTTAAGACCTATATGGCGGCTCGCAGCAATCCGGTAAAGGCGTTGAGACACGAGTAAGCCTTATAACTTTTCAGACCTTAGCCACAATTTAGGAGACACCTTTTAGGGCGAAGGGGGCTATTCCACGGTTCAGTTCAAAAACCCAACAGTTCATTTCAGTTGGGTTTTTTGTTGCATACAATCTTTTCATCATTGTAATGTCAATACCGTTCTAAAAGAGCGGTGTTTGCCAAAGGTCAAAAACTCATGGTTTCCAAATGGTGGGTCTGCCCTATGCTAAAGGCAGGTTGGTTGCCCACCTCAAGGGACCAAAAATTGTTAGAAGATGAAAACTCAAAAAATGAAAATCAGAAGTTTAGTAATGGGAGTGGCAGTAGCCATATTGGCCCTCTTATCTTTCACCCATCAACTAAAAGCGCAAGACGAAAAAACCTCCACTTCAATTTCAATAGAAAAAGGTGTTCATAAGGTTAGCCATACCAACTCACAGGGAAGGTTCAATGTAGAGTACGATGGTAGAATAGAATTTACAGACGATGATCGGGCCATTAAGTCCATTTCGCGAGGTGGTTACCTCCTCATTCGCAAAACCAGCTTTGGCGACAGGCGTGAGATATTAGCCGAGCCCAATGCCGATGGCACCATTAACTATGAATATAGGGTGGGTCGTAACCGACAGGAGTGGAACAAAGAGGCGCAGGATTTTCTGGCCGCTATGTTGTTGGAAGTTATTCGCACAACCGGTATTGGTGCCGAAGCCAGGGTAGAGCGATTTTACAAGCGAGGCGGCCTGGACGGTGTATTGCAGGAGGTAAGCAATATTAGGAGTGACTATGTATCGCGCATATACCTCGATGCTCTGCTGACATCGCAAAACCTGAACAACAAGGAACTGGTAGGAGTAGCCGATTTTATAAGCCGAAGAATAAGTTCAGATTTCTACACGGCCGAACTCTTTAAAGACCATTCCAATAAGTTTTTAAAGAACGAAGAGGCCACCAATGCCTTTTTAGCGGCTCTTGGGCGTATGGATTCTGACCATTACATAGCCGGTATTTTAGAGCGTGTATTACGCGAAAATCTAAGTGATAGTTCTTTAGAAAAAGTGCTTTTGAGTGTAAGAAGAATGGACTCCGATCATTACAAAACCGGAGTAATCAAGAGTTTGCTCGATAGAAAAGACCTCAATGACAAAACCATAGACCGGGTGGTATTGTTGGCGGGCGACATAGATTCAGATCATTATGCCACTCAGGTTTTAAAGGAAGCCCTAAGCCGCCCCAACCTTTCAGACCAGGCCTTTAACAGTCTTATGGATGCTATGTCTAATATAGGTTCAGATCATTACGTAACGGAGACCTTTCGCTCCATGATCCGCTCCAGAGAAGTACCCGATAAAGTGATAGAGGCGGTGATTAACCGTATAGAGTATATGGACTCTGACCACTACCGAACAGTGATTCTGAACGATCTTTTTGCCAACAATAAAGTTTCGGAGAAATACTTTGAGTCATTACTCAGAACGGTGGGCAAAATTGACTCTGACCATTATGCAAGCCAAATACTGGCCCGACTCTTAAAGGATAAGACCCTGAACGATGCCATGTACACGGCTGTGTTAGAAAGAGTGGCCGATATAGACTCTGATCATTACAAGGTGGGCATTCTAAAAGATGTAATGCGCGGTTCGCTGAACAAGAAAAACCTCATGGGGCTTTTGAAAGTAGCCGATGGTATAGACTCTGACTATTACAAGTCGGAAGTGCTCAAAAATGCCTGCAACCTGGTGAGGGAGTCAGACAATGAAGTAAAAAATCAATACAGGTCGGTGGCCAGAAGCATTAGGTCTGATACCTATTATGGTAAAGTAGCACGCTGCATCGACTAGTGTTTTCTATCCGGAGGGTGTGTTTTGAAAGAGCCAAAAAGCCCATAGCGAAATTGGTCTTTTGAAATACACCCTCATTTTTTCATATCTTAAGTGAAACAGCACTTATGTTGCGCTTCTTACGCCTCATATTTTTTGTAATTATTGGCATAGCCTTCTTGTTTTATCTTCACTATGCCGAAAACAACAGGTTGCCACATCTGGTGAACGACCTGAACCTGTACGTCTTCACTCTGGTAGCTTCGGTATGCATTGGCTCGGGTATTGGAGTGATCAATAGGTGGCTCAACTATCAAATTCCCTGGAAGAGCAACGTTCTGGGACGTTTTATAACTGGGCTGGCGCTCGACTTTCTGTTTTTAGGAGCTGTGCTGCTCATATTAGGAGCCCTGGCCAATTGGTCCGGTCTTATTTACTACACCATGTTTCCGGAAGACATGTTTGTGAGGCAGATTGAACTGAAACTCATTGTGCTCTCTTTCTTTACCCTCTTTATGGTTACACTGGTAGAGTTCAACAGCTTTAGTTACAACGAGTACACCGTAGGACAAATAAAAAAGCTCCGTTCGCAACGCAAGCAGTTAGAGCTGCAGTTCGAGGCACTCAAAAGCCAGCTCAGCCCACATTACCTGTTCAATAGTATGAACACCATCTCTTCTCTGGTGTATCGCGATCCGGACATAGCCGAAAATTTTATTCGTAACCTGGCCGAAACGTTCAATTATGTGCTCAACACCCGTGAAGTACAGCAGGTGTCTGTAGAAGAAGAACTGGAAGCCCTAAAAGACTATGCCTATTTGCTTTCCATTCGGTTTGGAGATGCCGTTTCAGTTGTTTTTCAAGTAGATCAGGCCTTTTATAAAAAGCCCATTCCTCCACTCACCCTTCAGTTGTTGGTAGAAAATGCCGTAAAACACAATGTGGTAAGCAGTGATCAGCCCTTGCGCATAGAACTTAGAGCGAATGAAGAAGAGCTCATTGTGTTGAACAATAAGACAGGGGCTCCTTCTCAAACAGACAGCCACAAAGTAGGGCTGGAGAATATTAAAAACCGGTATGCCTTTTTTACCGACAGGCCCATTCGGGTAGAAGATTCAGACCATTTTGAAGTACGCTTACCCATGCTTGCCTCATGAAGAAGAACCTCATACATCAGCCGCTGTTTCGCGTATTGGTTCCGCCCATATACGGTACAATGATGTACCTGCTCATACTGTTGCTCAACAATAGTCTGGGGCAGTTGGGCGACACCGTGTTTACTATTGAAATGTTGGTGTGTGTTGCCCTGGCCTTTCTCATTTCTGAATCGCTGCGTTTGGTAATTCTCTTATTTCAGAAGAAAGCCGGAGAAGACCTGCTCAAAACAACAACCATTGGCGCTCTTGTATTGACCAACCTGCTCGTAGGAGCCGCGTTGGTATTTTTGGCGGCCTATTGCTATTTCCGTTTTTCGGAGGGTATGTCTTATTTTTCTCTTTTTAAGGCCACTCTTTTTAAAATGGTGGTGGTGTATGGTGTAAGTGGTCTACTCTTTACCCTCTTCTTTTTGAGTACCCATTTTCTGTCTGAAAAAAACGAGACGGAGCTGCGAAAAGAAGATCTAAAGCGCCAAAATCTGGAACATCAGTTAGAGATATTCAACAATGAGATAAACCCCGACCTGCTTTTTCAAAGCCTGGAAACACTCATAAGCCTGGTGCACTATAATCAAGACAAGGCCGAAGATTTTGTAGATCGGCTCGCTGTGGTATATCGGTATATTTTGGAAAATCGAAAGCGCGAACTGGTGGTGGTAAAAGAGGAGTTGGCAGCCGCTAAAAACCTAATGTATCTTTTTCAGGAGCGCTACCCGGAGATGCTACAATTCAAATTGCTCAACAAAGAGCAAAATGCAGAAAAGCTAATGGTGCCAAGCGCCTTGCCTACTATGCTAGACTGTATTGTGAACAATAGCATTATTAACATGCACAGACCCTTGCATGTAACCATAGACGCTGCCGGAGAAGAAGGTTATTTGGTGATCCAATACACCGACAATCAGCGACTGAGTCAGAATAAGTTTATCAAGAAACGCTGCAAAAGAGTACACGAAGCCTTTGCCTTTTTTTCAGACAGA
>NZ_DDDQ01000141.1:0-53441 GCF_002336325.1 Roseivirga sp. UBA1976
TTACCAATTTGTGCAATACCGAAAGGGATCTTCATTCTGCCGGTTTTTTGCACATTTAAGTAGTTTACAAAGATACCCTGGGCCGTTTCCGGTCTCAGGTAAATTTTATTGGCACCTTCTGCTACAGAACCCAGTTCGGTAGAGAACATCAGGTTGAACTGACGCACATCCGTCCAGTTCTTAGAACCGGAAACCGGGCAGGCAATTTCAAGCTCTTCGATTAAAGCTTTTATATCGGCCAGATCGCCTTTTTCCATGCTAGAACCTAACCTCTGCTCAATCTCATCAATCTTGGTCTGGCTTCTCAGTACATTTGGGTTGGTGGCCAGAAACTGTGCTTCATCAAAGGCATCGCCAAATCGCTTTTTAGCTTTTTCAACCTCCTTGGCAATTTTAGCCTCGTACTTAGCCACTACTTCTTCAATCAGCACATCGGCACGATACCGCTTCTTGGAATCTTTGTTGTCAATCAATGGATCGTTGAAGGCATCTACGTGACCAGACGCTTTCCAGGTAGTTGGGTGCATGAAAATGGCGGCATCAATACCGACAATGTTTTCATTCATTTGCACCATGGCTTTCCACCAATACTCCTTTATGTTGTTCTTTAGCTCAACACCATTCTGGCCATAGTCATAGGCCGCAGCCAAACCATCGTATATCTCGCTGGAGGGGAATATAAAGCCATATTCCTTTGCGTGACTTGTTATTTTCTTGAGCAGATTATCGTCATTCTGTGCCATGCCGCAAAGATATGGAAATCACTTTCAACTAAACCAATGGGAATTCAAAAATGAAAAACATGAATAAACCCATATTTGACCATTATTTGGCCCGTTTCTGGTGGCGACTTTTTCGAATTGGATATATTTACAGGACATGAAGAGACGGATTGTATACATTGTGGGTGCCGTGCTGTTTGTGGTTTTGGCCTATGTGGGCATAAACCAATACATGCTTTACTACACCAAACAGTTTAGCCCCGAGGCTAGCGCAGAGTATATAACCTCCGATATTTCTGTGAAGGTGTTTTACAATCGTCCTTCGAGAAAAGGCAGAACCATTTTTGGCGATTTAGTACCTTATGGTCGTTGGTGGCGCACAGGGGCCAATGAACCAACTCATATAGAGCTGAGCCGAGACATTGAGTTTGATAATGGTGCCCAACTGCCGGCAGGCAAGTATTCACTGGTAACCATTCCGAAACCCAACGAATGGGAAGTGATATTCAATAGCAAAATTCCTGATTGGGGAACCGAGTATTTCCCCGAGTTTGACGTACTACGTGTACCTGGGCAGGTAGAGCGGCTTCCCCAACCCGTAGAGGTTTTTACCATAGACTTTACAGAAGAAAATGGTCAGCCTCGCCTCACCATGGCTTGGGACGACACCAAGGTTACGGTGCCCTTTAGGGTACAGTAATTAAACCTTCTGCAGTTTTGCCCATCCAAAAGGCAAACAACAACATTATGACAAAATCTATTCAATTTATGGTGTTTGCCATTATGGTCGTGGTAAGCCAGCAAATGTTTGCTCAAACCAGTGATAAAACACTCTTGAAAACGGAACAATTGGCGGCAAGGCTAGGGCTCAATGCGGAGCAAAAGGCTGAACTGGATAAGGAATTGAAAGCTGCCCAAGAGGCTCGCAAGCAGCGTATGGAACAATTCAGAACAATGCGTGAAGAATTGAGGCGCGATGCTTTTGTGGAAAGACAGGAGCAACGTGAACGAATGAAGGCTTTGCTTACACCGGAACAGTTGGCAAAACTGGAAGAGTTGAAAGGCAGACGAGGCGAAGCAATACAGCGCATGCAGAGAGAGGACAGGGGACGCCATTTCGATGGCCCACGACAGCCTATGAGGTTTAAGCGGCACATGCTCAAACGAAGAATGGAATTGAGAAAGAGCGTGCGAAAGGATGGTGGCCGCTAGCGGCTGCTTGTGAGAAGGGTGTTTTTGAAAAGGTCAGCGCGGGCCTAAAAAACCTCAGAAATTTCAGCAGTTGTTAGAAAAGAGAGGCTGCCTCAAAAGCCAACTAATTCGTCATCCTCTGTTTGATCGGGAGACTTAACCTGGATTTATACCTCATTTTAAGAGATCTCCCATTTGTGTGGGGGAATGATACTAAGCTTTTGAGACAGCCTCTTTGCTATTTCCAATCGTTTTCATTTTTGGGTCCCATGGTGCCTTTTACACTATTCAGTAGTTCCTTACTGTTGTATTTAATACCTCCTTTAACCACCCACTGAACGTTTCGGGTGTGGGTTATGTCATTTAAGGGGTTGCCCGTTACCACAAATAAATCGGCTAGTTTACCCACGGTTATACTGCCCAGCTTATCGCTCATCCGTAGGGCTTCTGCTCCATTGATTGTGGCAATGCGCAGTACATCGGCATTGGGAATGCCAATGGCGTTTAAGGCTTCCATTTCACGATGGGCGCTAAATCCGGGAATAAACTCCCCCACAGAGGGGTGGTCAGTTCCGAGGGTTATTTTGCCGCCTTTATCGTAATACCGTTTCACAGTCTTTTTCTTTACATCAAATATCTTTTGGAACATGGCCAGCTCTTGCCGGGTGTCTTTGGTAATTTCAAAAGCATAGGGAGTGAGATACTGTCTTTCGTTGTGCCAATAATCATAGAAAGCTTTGCGGTGCCCATAGTATCCATAGGCCGTCAGCGTGGCATCGAAATATACGTTGTTGGCAATGAACCAGTCAATCTGTGCATCGATTTGTGAGGCTGTTTGTGGGTCGTTTAAATCCAGATTCTGAAGGGTGGCATAGGCCGATGCGGAATCAGGTATGGCATCGCCTCCTAAAAAATGCTCTATCCTGTCAATGCCCATGCGTATGGCTTCTTTTGGGTTAACGGTGTTTCGATAGCCGGAACCCAGATGTGCTGTAACGGTAAGGCCGTGCAAGTGGGCTCGTTCTATAAGCGCCTGTAATAGTACCGGGCTTATGCCCTTGGCCTTAAAGCCTGCAACTCCCTGTTCAGCCCAGTGGTCTACGGTGGCATAGACATCTTCTACCGTAGTGCGTCTGTCCCAAGCGGGAAAGGCCGTTCCGAAGTAGGGGCCTGAGCTATGAATTCGAGGGCCTATTTTTTCTCCCCTGTCAATAGCTCTTCGGGCTTCTAACATTACTTCCGGCTGAATTTCTCCTCCCGGAAAGGTAGAGGTGACTCCATTGGCCAGAAAGATAACGGGGTTGGCCACTACTTCATCTCTCCGCACGCCATCGAAAGTTACCCGGTAGTGGGCGTGAAGGTCAAATATGCCCGGCAAAATGTATTGGTTATCACTTAGCTCAAGAGTCTCGTACTCACGGGTGTTCTCAAGTGGATCTCCAATGGCAACTAATTTTCCACTTCTTATGACCATGCCTTTGTTGGCCTTCATTTGCCCTGAAGGCGTGTGAAAGTAGTAACCTCCAGTAATGTAGAGGTTTTGGGCTACTAGCGAAGACTGCGTTAAAAAGAGTAATAAGCTGAGAAAGCCAATAAATCTTTTCATAACTCTGATTTGGTTAGTCCTTTAAGGTAGTATTTACCTGCAAACCATTGGTCAAAGTTTTATGAACGGGGCATTTGTCGGCTATTTCTGTTATGCGTTTGCGCTGCTCATCGGTCAGGTTGCCGGAGAGCTCCAGATAGCGGTCAATAAACTCTATTTTACTTTTTTCACTCAAATCACGAGCATCATTTGCATGGCGTTTTTCACGAGTGAGGTGTACTTTTACCTCTTCCAGAGGCCATTTTTTGTGGTTGGCATAGAGCCTGATGGTCATGGCGGTGCAGGCCCCGAGTGCGGCAACGAGCAGGTCATAGGGTGTAGCCCCGAGGTTTGTTCCTCCTACTTCTTCGGGCTCATCGGTCAACAGGAAGTGTCCGCTGGCCATTATTTCTGTTTGCAGCCCCCGGTCGGCTTCGTTTCTTACCACTACCTGTTCATTGGTATTTAGGTCTGTTTGCTTTTCAAAATCTACATAGCGCGATGCCCATGCGGCTATTACTTGCCCCACGTAGGCCGCATCTCCCTTGTTGGTGAGCAAATGATCGGCCCCATCGAGCGAAACGTAGCTTTTAGGGTGCATGGCAGAAACATAAATTTTTTCGGCATTTTTAATATCAACCACATCGTCTTGAGGAGAGTGCATAATGAGCAGAGGCCTTCTGAGTTCTTTAATCACTCCCGATTTTTCGTATTCGGCCAAATCATTTACAAACTGTTTTTTTATGGTAAAGGGCCTTCCGCCTAATGAAACCTCTGCTTTGCCGGTCGATTCAATCTGCTCAATGGAGTTTTGAAACAGGTGGGTGACGTGCGTTGGGTCGGCTGGGGCACCAATGGTGGCTATCGCTTTTATATATTTGAGCTGTGCGGCAGCCATGAGCACAGCCGCTCCACCCAGGGAGTGACCAATAATGATTTGTGCTTGCTGGTAGTGTTCTTCCAGATAATTGGCTGCAGCTATCAGATCGCTGACATTGCTGGAAAAGTTAGTGTCTTCAAAGTCTCCTTCACTCTCGCCTAAGCCTGTAAAATCAAATCGCAAAACGGCAATTCCTCTGGCGGTTAAAGCACGGCTGATGTGGGTTACAGCCATCAGGTTCTTTGAGCAGGTAAAGCAATGTGCAAACAGGGCATAGGCATATACGCGCTTATCTACCGGCATTTCCAGCCTGGCGGCCAACTGTTCTCCTTCTTTGTTGGGAAATTTGAGTTTGATGGTTTTCATGTTTGCGATTGATTTGCTTCTTCAATTTAATAGAATAGCATAAGGAAAAGTTTCTTGCTCTAATCCGAACCATGTGGGAGTAAGGGTATTGTCCATCTTCATTGTTTTCAATGCAACTACCTTATTAGAAGCACTCTGGGAAGGTCAAAACTCAGTTATAGGAGGAGATTACTGATTAAGCCTAATTATATAGAGTGTGATATATCTGGAGCTGTCTGAACTGGCAGCTTCTTTCTTTTCTACCCAGCATTAAAACAAATATCTTTACGGCCTGTTTCTCCAAAAGAGATAAATGCTATGGCAAAGAACATTACGGGAGTCTTGTTAGTAAACCTGGGTACACCAGACAGCCCTTCTACCCCCCATGTGAGAAAGTATTTGCGCGAGTTTCTAATGGATGGTCGCGTTATTGATATTCCGTACCTGCTGCGAGCCATGCTTGTGAACGGTATCATTGCCCCTTTTAGGGCTCCCAAAAGTGCAAAGGAGTATGCCAAGCTTTGGGAAGACAGGGGCAGCCCACTTAAGTTTTATGGCCTGGACGTGCGTGATATGCTTCAGGAAAAACTGGGGGCAGGCTATAAGGTGGCTCTGGGCATGCGTTATCAGAGCCCCGGCATTGAGAGTGCTTTAGAGGAACTGAGGGCTGCAAATGTGAGCCGCATTGTTGTGGTGCCCCTGTTTCCTCAATATGCTTCGGCTACTACGGGATCTGTTTCTCAAAAGGTGAATTCCATTGTAAACCAATGGCAAATTATTCCGTCTATTGCGCATATTAATCAATTCATGGATCACCCTAAGTTCATTGAGGCTTTTGCAGCCAATGGAAGGTCTATGATGGCCAGGAATGACTACGACCATGTGGTGTTTAGTTATCATGGGGTGCCGGAACGCCATATCAAAAAGGGTTCTGTCGGCAACCAGTGCCAGTTAGGCACTTGCTGCAATGCCTTCCACGACCGGAATAGGTATTGCTATAGAGCACAGTGTTTTTATACCTCTCGCCTACTGGCCAAAGCGCTTGGGCTCAAGGAAGATGAGTATACAACCACCTTCCAGTCTAGGTTGGGCAAAGACCCGTGGATTCAGCCTTACACTGATGAGTTTTTGAAAACGTTGCCCTCTATGGGTAAAAAGAGGGTGCTGGCTTTTTCTCCGGCATTTATTGCCGATTGTCTGGAAACAACCCTGGAGGTTGGAGAGGAGTTCAAAGAAGAGTTTTTGGAGGCCGGAGGCCAGGTATGGGATCTTGTGCCGAGCTTAAACGATTCGCCTCTTTGGGTGGAGTGCCTTGAAGATCTGGTAAAAAAGGCTTAGTCTATCCGATAGATCTGCTCTATTCGCAGTGTTTCTATACTGTTATTAAGAAAGGCACAGGAGGCTTGCCGATTATAAAGTTCTGCTTTCACGATTACTTCCAGTCCGTCTTCGCGATAATTGCTGGGAAGGTATGTGGGCTTATAAAGACGTCCGTTTACATCCAAAACCCACTCGCATTCGGCCATAGCCGGTATGTCTCTCACATCTACGATAGTTCCCTGCAGCTCAACAATGTCAATTTCGCTGTTAGAGCAGGCGCAAATGAAACAGCCCAGCAGGGCTAGAACAACGGCTAGTTTGGTTTTCATGACACGGCTTCCGGAACAAGAATTTCTACCAGCTTATTAACGGTATAGTCTACCTCTTCTATTGTGTTGTACTTGCTAAATGAAAAGCGTATGCCTTGCCTGTTTGGGTCGGCTTTAATGCCATTGAGTACATGTGAGCCCTTGTTGGCTCCGCTGGAACAGGCGCTTCCACCAGAAGCCGAAATACCGTTGATATCGAGACTAAAGAGCAGCATACCGTTGTTTTCATGAGGAGGAAAGCTCACATTGAGAACGGTATACAAGCTACCTTCCGGGCTAATGTCTCCATTGAATTCTACCCCCGGTATGTTTTCGCGTAGCTTCTCAATCATTCGGGTTTTCAACGATTGAACATGTTTTTGATGGGATTCCATTTCAGCATAAGCAATTTCCAGTGCTTTGGCCAGGCCCACAATACCATATACGTTTTCCGTACCGCCTCTGTGGTTTCTTTCCTGTCCGCCACCTTCAATAAACCTACCGATAGTTCTGCTCTTGCACACGCGCAAGAAACCAACGCCTTTCGGGCCATGGAATTTGTGTGCAGCTCCTACTATAAACTGGCAATTCAGTTTTTTTAGGTCGTGCACATAATGCCCCATGGTTTGCACGGTGTCTGAATGGAAGGTGGCTCCATATTCTTTGGCCAGGTCTCCAATCTGCTCAATATCATTGATGGTGCCAATTTCATTGTTGGCGTGCATTATGCTAACTAAAGAATTGGGATTGTTTTTTAACAACTGCTCAAGATGATCCATGTTTACATGGCCTTGACCATCGAGCTCCACATAGCTGGCTTTTACTTTTCCCTGCGCTACTAATCGCTCTACCGTATGGCCAACCGCATGGTGTTCTATCGATGTGGTAATGATATGTTTAATATCGTATGCTTCGACCGTACAACGAATAGCTGTGTTGTCTGCTTCGGTGCCTCCTGAGGTAAAGAAGATCTCGGCCGGAACCGTATTGAGTAATTCGGCCACTTTTCTGCGGGCGTATTCTATTTTTGTTCGAACCTCTCGCCCATGAGCGTGGGTAGAAGAAGGGTTGCCGTACATGTCGAGCATGAGGGGCTTCATTTCTTCAAAAACGTCCGGGTCTAATGGAGTTGTAGCGGCATTGTCGAAGTATACTTTCATGGCTCAAAAAATTAGTTGGCTACAATTTCGCGTATGTCTGACATAATTTTTTGTGCCAGATGCTCTGCAGTTGCAGCCGATTCTGATTCTGCATATATCCTTATAATGGGCTCAGTGTTCGACTTTCTCAAATGAACCCATTCTTTATCGAACTCTATTTTTACTCCATCAATGGTGTTGATGGGTTGCTTTTTATACTGCTCACGAATTCTCACCAACACTTTGTCTACATCGATTTCAGGAGAGAGGTCGATTTTATTTTTAGAAATGTGGTAATTGGGGTATTTGGCTCTCAATATGGAAATTCGTTTTCCAAACTTGGCCAGGTGGGTAAGAAATAGGGCTATACCCACTAGGGCATCGCGCCCGTAGTGTAGTTCCGGATAGATAATGCCTCCGTTGCCTTCACCTCCAATTACAGCATTAATTTCTTTCATTTTTTGCACCACATTTACCTCTCCCACGGCCGATGGCTCATATTGACCTCCGTGTTTTTCGGTAACATCGCGTAGTGCTCGTGTCGAAGATAAGTTAGACACGGTGTTTCCTTTAGTTTGGCTCAATACATAATCGGCCACGGCAACCAGAGTGTATTCTTCTCCGAATACGGTACCTGTTTCATCGACAAAGGCCAGGCGATCTACATCAGGATCTACCACTATGCCCAAATCGTACTTACCGCTTTCCAGCACTGAGCTTATTTGACCCAGGTGCTCAGGTAAGGGCTCCGGGTTGTGTGGAAAATGCCCATTGGGTTCGCAGTAAAGTGCTTCAACATGTTCTACCCCAAGCGCTTTAAGCAGAGGCAATACAGAAATACCTCCTGTAGAGTTTACGGCATCTACCACTATTTTAAAGTTGGCCTTTCGTATGGCTTCCACGTCTACCAGGGGTAGAGCTAAAACCATTTCTATGTGTTTTTGTATGTAGCTGTCGTTGGTGGTTACCTTACCCAGCTTTTTTACTTCGGCAAATCGGAAATTATCCTTTTCTGCGAGCTCCAGTACTTCTTTTCCGTCTTCGCCACTGATAAACTCTCCCTTGTCGTTGAGTAGTTTGAGGGCATTCCATTGCACCGGGTTGTGGCTGGCCGTGAGTATAATTCCACCGCCTGCTTCTTCAATAGGCACAGCTATTTCAACGGTCGGAGTAGTAGACAGCCCGAGGTCTACCACATCAATACCCAGGCCAACGAGTGTAGCCGATACCAGATCGGAAATCATTTGGCCGGAAGGGCGTGCATCTCTACCAATAACGATTTTTCTTTTTCCGGTTTTTTCTACTACCCAAGATCCAAAAGCGGCAGCAAATTTTACAGCGTCAACCGGAGTGAGGCCCTCACCTACTTTACCTCCGATGGTTCCTCGTATTCCAGAAATAGATTTTATGAGTGTCAAAGTCCTATCGTTTTAAGCAGCGTCAAAATTAGTAAAAAGCACCTAACAATAGGGCCTTTTGCCAAGAGATGTACAGTGGGGTATTTATTTGAATTTGGCCAGTACTTTGTCTACTTCATTGTCAGGATTGCCACAGGCTTCTCCGGCTTTTACATCTTTACCACAAAAGCCGCATTTTACTCCTTCTTTGTTCAGGAAGGGACTTTGCGATGCACAGGTGCCTTTAAACTCTCCGTTTTTGAGCAGGAGCAATCTAACGGACATTCCAACAAAAAACAGTGCGACTAATACCAGCGTGAGAATTAATGTTGTCATTATCGACTAATTTGATGCAAATTTAACATTACTGGCTGCATAACACTACCTTTGCGACATAAGTTTCGACTCCATTTTCCGGACCAATGATTGAACCTCCTAAAGATTTACGCAGAAAAGAAAAGCTGGCGGCTTTTGACCGGCTGCTTACTATAATGGACGAACTTAGGCTTAATTGTCCGTGGGATAAAAAACAGACCCTCGAATCCATCAGGCACCTTACTATAGAAGAAACCTATGAGCTCTCTGATGCAATCCTGAACCAGAATCTGGATGAGGTAAAGAAAGAAATAGGTGATCTGATGTTACACATGGTTTTTTACTCTCGAATTGCCGATGAACAAGGGGCTTTCGATGTGGCAGACGCATTGAATGCGATTTGCGATAAGCTGGTGAACAGACATCCGCATATTTATGGTGATGTGGAGGCCAATGATGAGGAGGCAGTAAAAGCGAACTGGGAGAAAATAAAACTTAAAGAAAAGGGTAATCAATCGGTATTGGGCGGGGTTCCTCAATCGTTGCCGGCATTGGTTAAGGCCGTGAGAATTCAGGATAAGGCTCGTGGCGTAGGGTTCGATTGGGAAAAAAAGGAGCAGGTTTGGGAAAAGGTAGAGGAAGAAATGCAGGAGTTCAAAGAAGAATTCAATTCTGAGGAGGGCGAGATTGATAAGGAGCGGGCAACATTGGAGTTTGGCGACTTGCTTTTTTCTCTGGTTAATTACGCCAGGTTTATAGACATAGACCCCGAGGAGGCCCTGGAAAGAACCAATATTAAATTCATCAAGCGATTCCGGTTTTTGGAGGAGGAGTCTAAAAAAGATGGTAAAGATATCGGTGAGATGACTTTGGCCGAAATGGATGAGTATTGGGAAAAAGCCAAACAGTTGAAATGAGCTTTAAGCAACTACTAGCTAAATTTTTGATTTGGCGTATTCGCCACTTGAGCACAAGAAACTTTGTGATCATTGTTGGCGGATTGGTGGGTATAGTTGGTGGAGTGGCGGCCGTTTCGTTAAAAAGCGCAGTTCACTTTATTCAAGAGCTGATAAAGCATACCAATATAGATTATTCCTACTTGTTCTTTCCTGTATTGGGTATTGTTATTACCGCCCTTCTGGCCAAGTATTTACTCAAAGAGCAGTTGGGTCATGGTATTACCACTATTTTATTCTACATCTCCAAAAAATCGAGCATTATTCACCGGAACAAGATGTTTAGCCGAATGATTACCTCGGGTATTACAGTGGGCTGTGGTGGTTCGGTGGGTTTGGAGGCGCCTATTGTGGTTACGGGCTCGGCCATTGGCTCTAACATTGCCCGCCTGATGCACCTCAACTACAAACAGCGCACGCTAATGATTGGCTGTGGAGCTGCAGCTGCCATTTCCGGCATATTTAACTCTCCTGTGGCCGGGGTGATATTCAGCATAGAGGTTATTCTTACAGACATCACCATCGGTACCTTTATTCCCCTGCTTATTGCTTCGGTACTTGGCTCTATGGTTTCCATGTTGCTTTTAGGCGATGATGTGCTTTTTTCATTTGAGCTTACAGACCCTTTTCTGGCTTCAGACTTTGTTTTCTTTCTATTGTTAGGGGCTATTTGCGGTTTGGTGTCTGTGTACTTTACCCGTACCACATTGTGGACCGAAAAGGCAATTTCGAGGGTTAAGCAGGTGTTTCCGCGGGCATTGCTCGGAGGTCTGGCACTCACGGTTATTATTTTTGTGCTGGCACCTCTCTATGGCGAAGGCTATGATTCTATAAAGCTCATATTGCAGGGGCGTGCTCAGGAGATTGTGGCTTCGAGCGCTCTTTTTTCTCAATTTTCTGATCCCTGGTTCATTGTCATATTCGGCTTGGCCATTCTGTTGCTTAAACCTGTGGCCACCGGGTTAACCATTGGTGCGGGAGGAAATGGTGGAATCTTTGCGCCTTCTTTATTTATTGGCGGTATTACAGGTTTTATCTTTTCTCAGGTAAACAACTTGCTCAATACCGGGCACAGTATATCCATTTCAAATTTTACACTGGTAGGCATGTGTGGAGTAATGAGCGGGGTACTGCATGCTCCTCTTACAGCTATATTTCTTATAGCCGAAATTACCAGTGGCTATACCTTGTTTTTGCCATTAATGTTGGTTTCGGCTGTGGCCTATAGTACCAATAGCTATTTCGAAAAGTACTCATTCTATACCTCCAAGCTGGTCAAGTCGGGCGACTTTATACCGTATGATAAAGACAAGCAGGTGTTAAGCCTGATTAGCATTGAAAAAATGATCGAGAAGGATTTGCTCACTATTCATCCGGAGCAAACTCTGGAAGAGCTGGTTGGTTTAATTAAAAAGTCCAGAAGAAATATTTTTCCTGTGGTCAACGAAAAGAGTGAGCTCAAGGGCATTATTACGCTCGATGATGTGCGCGAAATTATGTTCGATCCACAATCTCAAAAAAGTGTAATTGCACAGTCCCTTATGCACAGGCCGCCCGAAACCGTACAGTCCGATGAGAAAATGGAAGAGGTAATGGCAAAGTTTGAGAAGACAGGAGCCTGGAACCTTCCTGTGATAGACCACGGCCAGTATGTGGGAATAGTCTCCAAGTCCAGAATCTTTAATGCGTATCGTACCAAGCTGCGCAGACAACACAAGGAGTAGGTTCAGTGATGCGTACTAACCTGTTCGTTTACAGAGTGTTTTTAAGGGCTCTTCGCTGCATAATTCAAAAAATTCATGAAAGTTATCAACAAGAATTAGAATGAACGGAAGCTATGTAAGTTTCTGAAAAACAGCCGCTTATATGGGGTCTGTGGAAAACTGTGGATAACTGAGTCAAAATGTGGAAAAAAATAGGCTATTTTTTTTGATTCTTTTTTTGTCTAAAACCCATTCGCTCAAAGCCTCCCTGAACAATGTTTTTTTGTTTAACGAATCAGCCCATTCATTCAACAGGAATTTTCATGTTCATTTCTATAAACAAGGCTCTATTGAGAATGGAGAGAGCAGAACCAAAAGTTGTCTATGTTAAGACAACATTAACTTAAAATGTTACAATGGTAAAGCATTGAATAAAATTTTTGAGTGGCGTTTTTCCCGGCCTGTCTTTCATGGAAGTGTCTATTAAAAAAGTACAATTCCAAAAATTGGAGTTTGTGCGTAGGTACATCCATATTTTCTAAGTTTCCAACCCTGAAGCCCTTTCGCTCGTGTAAAACTTGTTGTTGAGATCGAATGGGCTTATGACCTTTCTGTCTATGAAATCGAGAAGTAGTGCATACCCCCTAACCCTGGCCTGGGCTCTATTGCTTTGGTCTGCATTGGCCTGTTCTCCTCAGGGCGAGCAGCGGCTTGAGGTGGTAAAGTTCGATGCTCTTGATGAACTGATTAATAGAGATTCGGAGCAACTGGAGGTGATTAACTTTTGGGCAACTTGGTGCAAGCCCTGTATTAAGGAATTACCTTACTTTGAAGAACTACACTCAGAAAATGAATCGGTACATGTCACACTGGTATCATTAGATTTTGCCGATGAATTCGAAAAGAAAGTGGTGCCATTTGTTGACTCAAGAGGGCTTAGTGCCGATGTGCTCCTGCTTGACGAAATTGATTACAATGCCTGGATAGACCGGGTAGACCCATCGTGGAGTGGAGCCATTCCTGCTACTTTATTGATTAATCACCGTACCAATAAAAGACGGTTTGTTGAAAAAGAACTTACTAAAGAAGAACTTGAGTCAATAATCTCAGAATTAACAAATTAAACCATATCAACATGCAGTTTCTAAAAACAGTTGTTTTGGCCCTTACGCTGGTGTTTGCTACCACAGGCGAACGTATGGAAGGGCTACAGGTTGGCGACAAGGCTGTCGACTTTAACCTGAAGAATGTAGACGGGAAGATGATTTCTCTCAAAACCAACAAGAATGCCAAAGGCTATATTCTTGTATTTACCTGTAATACCTGCCCGTATTCAGTGATGTACGAAGACCGTATTATTGCTTTACACAAAAAATATGCTGAGCAGGGATATCCGGTTTTGGCTATTCAACCCAATGACCCACAAAAATCTCCGGGCGATTCTTTTGAGAACATGCAAGTGAGAGCCAAAGAAAAGGGATTTCCTTTTCCCTATGTGATGGACGAAACCCAGGAGGTAACCAAAACTTATGGAGCTACAAATACCCCTCATGTATATGTGCTTAACAAAACCACCGGTGGCGACTTTAAGATAGAATACATAGGAGCCATTGATAACAATAGCCGTAATGCCGAGGCGGCCAGCAAACGTTATGTAGAGGAAGCTCTGGACAACCTGATTGGTGGTGGAGATGTGCCTATTACAACCACCAAAGCTATTGGCTGCACCATTAAGTGGGGCGAGTAGTTCCACAACTCATTGCATAAGGGGGCATTTCAAAAACGTATTCCGAAACAAGTTTTTGAGGTGCCCTTTGCTATTGGCTGAACTCAGAAGAATTGATGAGCTCCAGAATATCGTCCAGGTATTCCCGGGTGTTCGATAGCCTTGGCACCTTGTGCTGACCCCCCAGCTTACCCCTTCTTTTCATCCATTCATAAAAGGTGCCTGGTTGGGCCTGGTGTACAATGGGTAGGCTAAGAGCAATACTTTTATGTCGCTTGGCATCGTAGTCGGAGTTTATACGCCTTAGGGTGGCATCGAGCACGCGGGTAAAAGTTTCTAAATCGGAAGGTGATTTTTCGAATTCAACAATCCATTCATGGGCCGCATTTTCATTTTCGCCAAAGTACTTTGGCGCTGCCGTAAAGTTGTTTATTTGTGCTCCTGTTTGCTCACAAGCTACCTCTATGGCCTTTTCGGCATTTTCAACCACCACTTCTTCTCCAAAGGCATTAATAAAGTGTTTGGTTCTACCCGATATTTTAATCTTATAAGGGCTGGTGGATGTAAACACAACGGTATCTCCAATCTTATATCGCCAGAGCCCCGCGTTGGTCGATATGAGCAAGGCATAGTGTTCTCCTACCTTTACATCGCCCAGGCCAATCACTTTTGGTTCCTCCTTATGAATCTCTGCATAAGGAATAAACTCGTAGTAAATACCATAATCCAGCATAAGCAGCATATCGTCTGAGCCCGGCTCATACTGTATTCCGAAAAAACCCTCTGAGGCGTTGTAGGTTTCCATATACCTCATTTTTTCTGAGGGGATGAGGTGCTGGAAAATGCTTCGGTAAGGGCCAAAAGCTACCGCTCCATGAAAGAAAACTTCCAGGTTTGGCCAAACCTCAGTTATGTCTTTGGCTCCTTTTAGTTCAAGAATCTTTTGCAACAGCACTATGGTCCAGGTAGGAACACCAGAAATGCTGGTCACATTTTCATCCATGGTTACTTCGGCCATCTTCTGAATTTTGGCCTCCCATTCGTCCATCAGAGCAATGTCGAGAGTGGGGGTTCGTACGAAGCGTGTCCAGTAAGGCAGGTTAGACATAATTACGGCCGATACGTCTCCATAAAACGACTCGCTGTTGCTGTCGTGTTGATTTACTTGCTGGCTGCCTCCAATGGTTAAGCCTTTTCCGTCAAAGAGCCGTGTATCCGGAAAGTGATTGCAATAAATGGACAGCATGTCTTTGCCTCCTTTAAAGTGACACTCCTCCAGGGCTTCATAAGAAACGGGAATGAACTTGCTTCGGGCGTTGGTAGTGCCAGAAGATTTGGCAAACCATTTGACATCGGAAGGCCACAACAGGTTTTGTTCTCCTGCCATGTTGCGTTCGATGTAAGGGCTTATTTCCTCATAAGAGAAAAGAGGAATTAGCTTTCTGAATTGCTCAGGGGTGTGTACATCGGCAAAGCCGTGTGTACGTCCAAATTCGGTGTTGCGTGCGGTGGTTATTAGTCGTTTAAACAACTCTTCCTGCACTTCCAGAGGGTATTTGATGAAAAGCTCAATTTGATGCATTCGCTTTTTCATCACCCAGGTTAGGATGGAGTTGATGATGGCCATTAGATTTTCCTTTTCAGTTCAAAGTGTTGTCCAAGATACACTTTTCTTACCTGTTCATCGGCTGCCAGCTCTTCGGCTGTACCGGCCTTCAGTAGCTTACCCTCAAACATTAAATAGGCTCTGTCTGTAATGGAAAGAGTTTCCTGCACATTATGATCTGTTATGAGGATACCAATATTTCTGTTCTTTAGCTGGGCAACAATGCTCTGTATCTCCTCAACGGCAATAGGGTCTACTCCGGCAAAGGGTTCATCGAGCAGCACAAACTTTGGGTCTACCGAGAGGGCTCGCGCAATCTCTGTTCTTCTTCTTTCTCCCCCGGAAAGAACGCGCCCCAGGTTTTTGCGAACATGGGTTAGGCTAAACTCTTCCAGCAGAAACTCCATTTTATCTTTTTGTTCTGCTTTGCTGAGCTTTGTCATTTCGAGCACAGCCATTATGTTTTGCTCTACGGTGAGCTTGCGGAAAACAGAAGGTTCCTGGGCCAGATAACCAATACCCAGTTGTGCTCTCTTAAACATGGGTAGCGGAGTAATGTCTTCTTTGTCCAGGTAAATGGCTCCCTCATTGGGTTTTATAAGCCCGACAATCATGTAAAAAGTGGTGGTTTTTCCGGCACCATTGGGGCCAAGTAAACCAACAATTTCTCCTTGATTTACTTCTACAGAGATATTGTTTACTACTTTTCTTTTCTTGTAGGTCTTAATGAGGTTGTCAGCACTTAGCTTCATTTTCCTGTTGGGTTAATCGTCAAACTTAATGTCTTTGACAAAGAGTTGGAGGCTTTTTAGTCCTCTGAATTCATTTTCTTCTACAGTAAAGGCCATGTGAAACTTGAGCCCGCAATTCACCAGGTCATAATAATCACCAAGGCCAAAACCAATGGCATCGAAAGCAACATTGGTGCCCGGTTGTTTTACCGTGAATTTTAAATGCTGTTCTTTTAAAAGTTTAACATTTGTGGCCTGTACATGCTCTACCACAAACACGGGCTGCATGTTTTGAGGGCCAAATGGCGCCATTTGTGAAATTATATTGAAGAACTTCCGGTCTATTTCGTTCAGCTTTATAATTGAATCTATGTGAATTGAAGGAATGAGTTGCTCCGGGGTAATGTGCTTGGCTACTACTGCTTCGAACTTTTTGCGAAATGCCTCTACATTTTCGATCGACATGGTTACACCGGCCGCATACATATGCCCTCCGTATTGGTCGAGCAAGTCGGAACACTCGCTGATGGCCGCATAAATATCGAAGCCGTCTACTGATCGAGCGGAACCGGTGACCTTTTCATTGGATTCGGTGAGAATCACCGTTGGTCTGTAAAACTTTTCGATGCAGCGGGAAGCTACTATTCCAATTACCCCTTTGTGCCAGTCTTCTTTAAAAAGCACAGTAGCTTTGGCATTGGCAAACTCCTCGTTGGTACTGATCATTTGAATAGCCTCTTCGGTAATGGTGCTGTCAAAGTCCCTTCTGGCATCGTTCTTATTATTAACCATTTCGGCCAGCAAGTTGGCTTCTTCTTCGTTGTTAGCCAGTAATAGTGCTACGGCCGATCCGGCATGATCCATTCTGCCGGCCGCATTGATACGGGGCCCTATGCCAAATACTATTCCGGAGATTGTAAGATCTTTGTTGGTTTTGCAAAGGTCTATTAGCGACTTGAGTCCGGGTCTGGGCGATTGGTTAAGCTTTTTAAGCCCAAAGTGAGCCAGTATTCGGTTTTCGCCAGTAATTGGTACTATATCTGAGGCTATAGAAACGGCCAGCAAGTCTAAGTAGGCCCAAAGCTCTTTCATATCGATACCACTTTGCAGACTAAACCCTTGCAACAGCTTAAAGCCAACTCCGCAGCCTGATAGTTCTTTGTAGGGGTAAGGACAGTCGTTTCTTTTTGGATCTAAAACAGCATAGGCAGGGGGTAGCTCATCGCCAGGAGTATGGTGGTCGCATACTATTACATCGATGCCCAATTCTTTGGCGAGCTGAATTTTTTCGTAGGCTTTAATGCCACAATCCAGTGTTACAATCAGCGAATAGTTATTTTGGGCCGCATAGCGAATACCTGCTTCGGAAACCCCGTAGCCTTCTTTGTAGCGGTCGGGAATATAGTATTCCAGTTTATTGTAAAATCTGGAGAGAAAGCCGTAAAAGGTGGCTACGGCAGTAGTCCCATCCACATCATAATCACCATATATCAGAATGCCCTCCTCATTACCAATGGCCTCGGTGAGCCGGTTTACAGCCCGATCCATGTCTTTCATGAGAAATGGGTCGTGAAGCTGCTCCAGGCTGGGTCTAAAGTAATCCCTGGCTTCTTCAAAGGTGTTTATGCCTTTGAGTTGAATTAGTTTGGCCAGGGTTTCGCTCACGCCCAGCTCCTGCTGAAGGGTATGCACGGCTTCACCATCAAAATCTTCCTGAATAATCCACCGTTTCTGCATTCGTTAAAATTAAGGGATAATAGGCTATCAGTACAAAAAAAGCAGTGCCATCTGATGACACTGCTTTTCAGATTGGCTATTTCGTTATTAGTTAGAACCGGCCGGTTCTTTAATTACATCTTTCAATGGAACTCGCTGCCCGTCTCTGTAAGGAACAATCCAGGCATCTTCTACTCCCATCTCTCTCAGATATCTTTTAAGCACATTGGCATCTTCATAGTTTCGGAAGTTTCCGATCACATACTTTCGAAGGTCGTCTGCTCCCTCCTCGGCAAATTCTTTGGAGGTCCCGGCATATTTCTGAAGATCTATTTTTCGGAAAGCACCTACCTGTACTTTGAATACCACACCTTTGGAGAAGTCTTCTCCATTAATAATGTCTGGATTATAGGCGGGTTGTTGTGGTTTTGCTTTGAGGTTTTCAATTTCGTTTTGAGCCGCCTGGTAAGCCGCCTGCATACGGGTAACCTGTTTTTGCAAATCACTGATTTTCTCGTCTTTTGAAGAAACCTGAGCCTCCAATGAGCTGATTTCGCTTTCCATACTGGCTATTTTAGCCTTGTTGCTGGTGTTCTCTTCATAGAGAATACGGAAGTCTTCAGGAGACATTTTCTTCTTCTTTTTCTTCCACTCTTTAAGTTCTTTCTTGGTTAGTGGACGGGTGTCTGAGGTTTGGGCTACAGTGAGCCCCGCTACCATTACACCCAACAGAAGAGTTAATATTGCCTTTTGCGCTTTCATGAGAGTCGGTTTTTCAAGTTCAATATATGACAAATTAGCGGAATCTTATCAGCTTTTCAAACTGCCGATCATGTCTTCCGGTCTCACCCACTCGTCAAACTCTTCGGCTGTCAGGTAGCCAAGATTCACGGCCTCTTCTTTTAGTGTGGTTCCGTTTTCATGGGCTGTTTTGGCAATTTTGGCCGCCTTCTCATAGCCTATTTTTGTATTCAGAGCGGTTACCAGCATTAGGCTGTTATTCAGGTGCTGCTGAATGTTTTTGTAGTTGGGCTCTATACCTATGGCACAATTGGCTTCGAAAGACACACAGGCATCGCCTAGTAAACGAGCCGATTGCAGTACGTTGTATGCCATTACGGGCTTAAACACGTTTAGTTCGTAGTGTCCCTGGGTGCCACCAACCGTTACAGCCACATCGTTGCCCATTACCTGCGCGCAAACCATGGTCATGGCCTCGCACTGTGTGGGATTTACTTTGCCGGGCATAATTGAGGAACCGGGTTCGTTTGAAGGAATAATGATTTCGCCAATGCCTGACCGCGGGCCGGAAGCCAGCATTCGGATGTCGTTGGCAATCTTATTAAGCGATACTGCGAGTTGTTTGAGTGCACCATGCGTTTCTACCAGGGCATCGTGAGCGGCCAGTGCCTCGAATTTATTTTCTGCCGAAACAAAGGGAAGTCCGGTAAACTGGGCTATTTTTTTGGCTACCAGATCAGCGTAACCCTCCGGGGTGTTTATTCCGGTGCCTACGGCTGTGCCCCCCAATGCAAGTTCAGAAAGGTGATCGAGCGTATTGCGCAAGGCTTTAAGTCCATGGTTAAGCTGCGATACATAGCCTGAAAACTCTTGCCCAAGGGTAAGAGGAGTGGCATCCATTAGGTGAGTACGGCCAATTTTCACCACTTTCATAAAGGCATCTGATTTGGCCTTTAGCGTATCTCTGAGTTTTTCGACTCCGGGAATAGTGGTTTCTACAATCATTTTATAGCAGGCAATGTGCATGCCTGTAGGGAAGGTGTCGTTAGACGATTGCGATTTGTTCACATCGTCATTCGGGTGAACCAACGGTTTGCCTTCGCCCAGTTTATTACCGGCCAATACATGCGAACGGTTAGAAACCACTTCATTCACGTTCATGTTCGATTGCGTACCAGATCCTGTCTGCCAAACTACCAGCGGAAATTGATCATCGTGCTTGCCCTCAAGAATCTCATCACAAACCTTAGAAATCAGATCTCTTTTCTCTTCAGAAAGAACGCCTAGCTCACAGTTGGCATGGGCTGCGGCTTTCTTCAAGTAGGCAAAGCCATAGACCACCTCTAAGGGCATGCTGGCTTCCGGGCCAATTTTAAAGTTATTTCTTGAGCGCTCGGTTTGAGCTCCCCAGTATTTATCGGCAGGTACCTGAACCTCGCCCATGGTGTCTTTTTCTATTCTGTATTCCATAGTGTTTGCTTTTTTCAGAGGAGGCCAAAATTAGCTATAGAAAGCATGGAATTGAAATGATTTTACCAGGAACTTGAGGTGGACAGGTGGGCTGCCTTTTAGTGGCTGAGGAGTTGCATTTTACCGATGGGGCGTCTCGTAAATATTTTTTTGTCGAGTCGTTCTGAAGTTTACCGATGCCAGGCGTCTGTTTACCGAATTCCATCATCTTCAAGCTTCAGGTTCAGCGTACATTTGAACAGTCAAAAACAACAAACAACTCTTTGGATTAAGGTTGGTCGCCTTAAGAGCCCAAAGGCAAACTCAAAATAAAAACAGCAACACTAATCAAATGGAAACGAAAATGGATAGACGCGTATTAATTGGTACTTTGTTTCTGGTTATAGGAGCAGTACTCACGCTGGACAACCTGGATATATTCGATATCGACTTGCCCGGGTACCTGTACCGGTGGCACACTTTTCTGGTTGTCATAGGTATTTTTATGGCTACCGTAAGAGAAAAGGTAGGCTTTGGTGTAACGCTCATTATAGTAGGAGGTGTCTTTCTGCTGGGCGATATGGCCGACTACTACTGGTGGGACTTTGAAATCGGAGATATTTTCAGATTGTGGCCGCTCGTTTTTGTAGCTATAGGAGCCTCACTCATCTTTAAAAAGGCACAGCACCGCGATTACGAAAAAAAAAATATTAGCGGAGACCTCGACTTCGTTGATGAACTGGCCGTCTTTGGAGGAGCCGAACGAATGGTTACCTCAAAAGAGTTTAAAGGCGGAAAACTCACCTCTATTTTTGGAGGAACAGATTTAAATCTCATTAACGCAGACCTAAGCCACGGCACGAATGTTTTGGATGTATTTATATTATTTGGCGGTTGCGATATTCGTGTACCTGCTGACATGAATGTGAAGGTTAAGGTTACGGCCATTTTCGGTGGATTTTCTGATGAACGAAAAATGATTGCCGAGAATGAAGCCAACGAAGGAAAAGAGCTCATCGTTCAGGGGCTGGTTCTCTTTGGAGGTGGTAGCGTAAAGTGATTTAGGGGCCTCTTTGATTGAAGAGGCTCTTTTATTTATCCTTCTCTGAGCTAATCTGCCAACAGGCGGGCTCGTTTAAGGGGCTTTTTTGGAAGGTGCTAAAGCAAGTTCGGCACACCGGGCTGAATCGTTTGAAAGAGCTTCTTGATTAAAACAGGTTTCTAAATTTTACTAAATTCCGCTTTCGGGCGGTTTTTTTATGCAGCATCCCTTTTTAAAAAACAGAAACTTCATTCCCTATTTGGGCACCTGGTTGCTTGTGGCCTTTGTTTTTGGTTTTGCCCTGTATAATTTCTACGGGCTCGACTGGCAAACCGCATTGTTAGACTCATTGGTATTCAATGCTCTTTTTATGGGGCTTGGGCTGGCTTACTGGTTCAATGTGCGCTATAGCACTTTCGATAAATCTCAACTGGTAAACCAATTGGTGAGTCACTTAGCAGCTGCAGCTATTTCCATAGTAGTTGGTGTGGTAGTGTTTAAGTTTATTATACTTTCTCTTATTCACGATGAGTTCTATGAAGAGTTCCTTACCTCTTCTGTGCCGTTGAGAGGGGCACTGGGAGTGTTATACTATGCCATTGTGGTGCTTATTTACTATCTCATACTTTACTATGACGATCTTAACACGCGATCTAAACAACAGGCACAGCTAGAGACTATGCTCAAAAGCTCGGAGCTGGAAATGCTCAAGTCGCAGATAAACCCCCACTTCATATTCAATAGCCTCAATTCCATTTCCTCACTCACTCTTATTGCCCCCGATAGAGCCCGGGAAATGGTGATAAAACTTTCGGACTTTCTTCGCTACTCTCTGGGTAAAGAGAATGACCAGATGAACACCGTTGAAGATGAAATCAACAATATCATGCTGTATCTGGACATTGAGCGAGTACGGTTTGGCGAGCGACTAAGGGTAGAAAAGGAACTGTCTGATGAGGTAAAGCACAACAAACTGCCTAACCTCATCCTTCAGCCACTCTTTGAAAATGCCATAAAGCACGGCATATATGAGAGCCTTGGAGAAATTACCATTCAACTGAAGGCCTGGAGAGAGGGCAGCCTGCTCAAAATTCAGGTGAGCAATGAGTATGACCCCGAAGCCGTGTCAAGAAAAGGAAAAGGAATAGGTTTGAAGAACGTGAGAGAACGGTTGGCACTTATTTACGGAGTGAGCCAGTTGGTGGAGGTTAGCAAAACAGATGGTATTTTCACGGTACGTTTAGACATTCCTCAAACAACAGCGGATTCATGAAGGCAATAATTATAGATGACGAAAGCCTGGCCAGAGAGCTCATTAAGGCCTATCTCAAAAAGTTTGATCAGATAGAAGTGATAGCGGAGTGTGCCGATGGGTTTGAGGGACTTAAGGCCATTCAGCAGCATGGCCCCGACCTTATTTTTCTGGACGTTCAAATGCCCAAGATTACGGGCTTTGAAATGCTGGAGCTTATAGATAATCCGCCTGTGGTTATTTTTAGTACCGCGTTTGACCAGTATGCCATAAAGGCTTTTGAGCTGAGTGCAGTAGATTATTTGCTTAAACCCTATTCCGAATCGCGCTTTGAAGAAGCTGTTAAAAAAGCCATTGCCAGAGTAGGTCAGCAGTCGGAGCAAAAACAAAAGCTCGATAAACTGCAAGAAAGCCGGGCTGAGCAGGATACGCTCGATCGGATGGTGGTGAAAACAGGCAACAAAATTCAAATTCTCTCGCTCAAACAAATACATCATTTCGAAGCACAAGACGATTACGTGGCCATTCATTCCGATCAGGGTAAATTTCTCAAACTAATGCGCATGAAAGCCCTGGAAAACGGATTACCTACCGATGACTTTGTGCGTATACACCGCTCCCACATAGTCAATGTAAAGCACATAGAGAAACTGGAGCTATACGAGAAAGACTCCTATATACTCTACCTCAAAAATGGCCAGCAACTACCAGTGAGTAGAAGCGGGCACAGTCGCTTAAAAGAGGTACTGAGGTATTGAACACATATAGAAAAGCTAAAACTCTGTATGAGTTACTGACAACGCGTATAATTAATTTACCTTCCCAACAGCCCCACTTTTACAACTCATCCTCCTAATACTACGGTTCAGTAAGAGATTTTTCCCTGACCCCAAGGCTTAAACCACCTTTGGTTTATCAAAAGCCCAACGGTTATGAAAAAACTCACAACACTGCTCTTCTTTCTATTGGTAGGAACAGCCTACGCACAAACTACCATAGAAGGGAGGGTTTTAGACAAAATGCAACAGACAATACCCGGAGCTAATGTTTACATTAAGAATAGTTTCGATGGTGCCGTAAGTAAAAGCGATGGTCAGTTTTCTTTTAGCAGCACTCTCGAAGGTAAACACGTTCTGGTGGCCAGTTTTGTAGGCTACAAAACCCTTGAACTGGATGTAGAATTGAATGGTAACCCGGTGCAAGTAGAGCTTGTGCTGGAAGAAGTTATTAATAAGCTTGATGGCGTAACCATTACGGCCGGAGCTTATGAGGCCAGCGATGTTAAAAAGGTAACAGTACTAAAACCTCTCGATATAGTGACTACCGCCAGTGCTGCTGGCGACATTATGGGAGCTATAAATACCTTACCGGGAACAGCCACTGTAGGCGAGTCGGGGCGACTCTTTGTAAGAGGAGGCGAAGGCTACGAAACCAAGGTGTTTATTGATGGTTTGGAGGTTAGAAATGCCTTTGGAGCCACCGTGCCCAATGTGCCTACACGAGGAAGGTTTAGCCCGTTTTTGTTCAAAGGAACAACTTTTAGCACGGGCGGCTATTCGGCCGAATTCGGACAAGCCCTCTCCTCCGTATTGGCCCTTAACTCCAACGATTTACCCGATGAATCTCAGGCCGATATATCACTGATGTCGGTAGGAGCCGATGCTGCCTACACCAAGCGTTGGGAGAACACCAGCCTTTCTGCCAAAGTACAGGTGACAGACCTAAGGCCTTATCAGGATTTGGTAAAACAGAACTTTGATTGGGAAGAAGCTCCAAACGCCACCGTTACGGAGTTGGTATTTAGGCATAAGGTAAGCCAAACAGGCCTGCTTAAAGTGTATTTCAATACCGATCAGTCAGACTTCATTATTCGCCAGACCAATTTAGACAGCCCGAACCGAAAAGATACGCTAGACCTTGAAAACAAGTACCTATACCTAAACGCGAGCTACCGCGATGTACTCAGCAGCAGGTGGTCACTGAAGAGTGGAGTGTCGCTCACGAGCAACAAAGACTTTCTGGCTTTTAACAGCCATCAGCTGGCAGGCGAGGAGCTGGGTATGCATTCCAAAATAACTCTTCAGTGGGAGGCTGCCGAAAAGCTTTCCATCAACATGGGCTCCGATTGGTTTAGCCGTGAATACCTGAGAAGGGTAAAACCCGTGGGTGAGGGTGCTTCTAAAACAAGCTTCAAAGAAAACCTGCTAGCCAATTTTGTAGAGGCCGATTACTTTGCTTCCAACCGGTTTGTGGTAAGAGTTGGACTTAGAAATGAGTATACCAGCCTTACCCATCAGAACTTTCTGAGCCCACGGGTGGCCATGTCGTATAAGCTCAATCAGGAGGGTCAATTCTCTTTGGCTTATGGCCGTTTTGTACAAGCTCCCCAAAACGACTACAGCGCTATTCAACCGGCTTTAAGACCCGAACAGGCTACACACTATATTCTCAACTATCAACACATTCGTAACAACAGAATTTTCAGAATAGAAACCTACCTGAAGAACTATGACAACCTGGTGAAATTTGGCACCGAACGCGATACTAACCCAAACAACTACAACAATATGGGCGAAGGTTCTGCAAGAGGGTTTGATGTGTTTTGGAGAGACAATGAAACCCTAAAGAATACAGACTACTGGGTGTCTTATTCTTATGTGGATGCCGAACGCAACTATAAGAACTTTCAGCAAAAGGCAACCCCATCATTCATTTCGTCTCATAACCTATCGGTGGTTATTAAGCACATGATAGACCCCCTTCGCACTCAGGTGGGGGCCACATTCAACTATGCTTCGCCAAGGGCCTATACCAACCCTAACAAGCCCGGCTTTCAGAATAGTCAAACACCCAGCTTTCAAGACATTAGTGTGAATGCTGCAGTACTTATTAAGCAGAACATTATTCTCTACTGCTCTTCCTCTAACCTGCTGGGGCGCGAAAACATATTTGGTTATGAATATGCCAGCCAACCTAACGGCCAAGGCGTATACGAGGGCCGCCCAATAGGGCAGGGCGCCAAACGGTTTCTCTTTGTAGGCCTATTTATTACACTCACTAAAGATCAGAAAAACAATCAGTTAGATAACCTTTAAGTCAAAAATTATGAAAACAGTATTCACCATTCTATTAAGCATTATGCTTGCTTTGCCTACTACCCCCACACAAGACAATGGCTATGAACTCACGGTGCAGGTAGAGGGCATCAGAAACCGCAACGGATATATTGCCATAGGACTCTTCGACCGCCATGGCGATTTTCCCGAAGGCGATGGACTTCAGTCCAAATATGTAGAAGTAAAAGGGTCTAGTGTAGAAGTTGTATTTAAGGGACTCAAAGAAGGAGAGTATGCTATTGCTGTAATGCACGATGAAAACGGCAATGAGGAAATGGACTATGCGCAAAACGGAATGCCCAAAGAGGGCTATGGCTTTTCGCTCAATGCCGAAGGAGAAATGGGACCGCCCAGTTTTGGTGAGGCATCTTTTAAGCTCACGCAAAATACGGTTCAGTCCATAGACCTGATTTACCTGCTTCGGTAAACCTGAGGTTACTCTACAGTTGGTCAGTAAAAATCAACAGTTCAGTAGCCTTCTTTTTATCAGCCTTTTATACCTCATTAGTTTAGACTCATAATAAAAACAACATGAAAAAGATTATACTCATTATCGGGCTTGTTGTAGCCACAGTGGCTCTCAAAGCTCAAAACCAACAAGCATACCAGCAGGCTATGGGCAAGGGTCTGGGTCAACTGGCAACCGCTCAAACCCTGGAAGAACTGCAGGCAGTTGCCGCTCATTTTGAGCGCATAGCTGCGGCCATGCCAGACCAGTGGCACCCGCATTACTATGCCGCCCTGGCCAACATCAATGCTTCGTTTAGGGTTGAAGGAGTGGCTGAAAAAGACAAGTATACCCAAAAGGCCCAGGCCTTTATAGATGCGGCCGATAAGGCTTCTCCGGATAACTCGGAAGTAGTGGCCCTGCAAGGCTATAAATACATGATAGAGCTTTCGGCCGACCCTGCCAATCGAGGACAGTCATTATCACAAAAAGCCATGCGATATTTTGGTAAAGCTTTGCAGATAGACCCCAAAAACCCAAGGGCCAATATCTTTCTGGCCCAAATGGAAATGGGCATGGCTCAATTTTTTGGTTCTTCTACAGAAAAGGCCTGTGGCCAGGCCAGCCAGGCACTTAAACTCTTTGAGAGCTCTGGTTCAGCACAGTCGTTTGATCCTGCATGGGGGAAAGAAGTGGCCGAAGAAATAGTGAGCCAGTGTGGCAAATAGATTTTTGAACCCATGGAAAAGGCCTTAATAATATCACATGTGGTGGCCGGTAGTGCCTCCCTTCTTTCGGGCTTGCTGGCTGCCTTTTTGGGAAAGAAAGGTGGCTGGTGGCACCGCTTGTCAGGCCGGGTATTTTACTGGTCTATGTTCTGGGTGTTCATTAGTGCAATACTGCTCATTTCTTTTGTGCGGTTCAGCGCCTTTCTAATGGTGATAGCCGTATTTAGTTGGTATATGACTTTTTCCGGAGTTCGCGTGCTGACGTTGAGAAAGACGCTTCAGCCTCTTTTTATAGATTGGCTGGCCGCATGCCTTACCATGGCCTTTGGTCTGTTTAGTATGGGGTTGGGCCTTTACTACCAGTGGCAGTATGAATGGGCTTCGGTATTGGGCTATTTGTGCCTGTTTTTTGGCTTCTTTACCATGCAAACCGGTTGGCTCAACTTTAACGGATTCAGAACTGTGCATAAGGCAGAAAAAATGTGGTGGTGGTTTGCCCATATGAACTCCATGTGTGGGGCGCTTATAGCCAGCATTACAGCTTTTTTGGTTCAGAACGGAAGAGCCTTCGACCTGCCGTCATCTATGAGCTGGGTGCCCTGGGTGTTTCCTGCTATGGTGGGGTTGCCCTTAGTGTCTTACTGGGCCAATAAGTATCGAAAGAAATTTAGAGTCGGCAAATATGCCGTTGGCAACAATTGATTTTTAGTTAGATTTATCTGATGGGCTACCTACAAAACCTGAACTGGAAGACCGAACTTAGAAACACCTTTCTTATTTTCTTCTTCGGCTCATTTACCTCATTTCTGTGGTGTTTCAGTTGTATATGGGAAATAGAAAAAGAAATTTTCTCTATGACCTTTACCGGGCTCATGTGGGTGTTCTTGTGGCAGGGAAACGGCCACCTGTCCGATTACCTGAGTTCTAAAATCTCCTGGCTCGAAAACCCACTCAAACGGTTTATCTGGGGCATTGTGGGAGTACTGGTTTACTCTCCTGCTGCGGTATACTTTCTGTACCTTATGGCATTGTGGACCTTGAACATTAAGGTTGACAACGTAGGGACAATAGCCCTTATTTCTATCGGAATTACGTTTGTCATTAGCTTTTTTCTCAATGCTGCGGAGTTTTTACGCAACTGGAAACAAACCGCGCTCGATGCCGAAAGGCTAAAGAAAGAGCAAATGGCTACCCGGTACGAGTCACTTAAAAATCAGGTAAACCCACACTTTCTGTTCAATTCACTCAACGCACTTACCAATCTGGTTTATGAAGATCAGGACTTGGCAGCCGACTTTATCCGGCAGTTGTCCAAAGTATATCGCTATGTGCTGGAAACACGATCTAAGGAGGTAGTGAGCCTTGAAACAGAAATGAAATTTGTAGAATCTTATCTCTTTCTGCAGCATATACGCTTCGATGACAAGCTAAGGGTTGAAGCCAGCGTGAGCGGTTTTGAAAACCGGATGCTACCGCCTCTTGCTTTGCAAATGCTGCTCGAAAATGCCATTAAGCACAATACCATAGCTAAAGATGAACCGCTCACCATCTCCATTAGAGTAGAAGAAGACATGCTGGTGGTGGAGAACAATCTGCAGATTAAGAATATTCCTACTGAAGAAAGCTCAGGAATGGGCTTGGCCAATATTAAGGCCCGCTACGAGTTTTTGAGCGACAAGCCCGTGGTGGTAGAGAAAACAGAAAGTTATTTTAGGGTTAAACTTCCACTTTTAAGCATTTCAGAATGAAGGTTTTAATTGTAGAAGATGAGTCTATGGCCGCCAAGCGGCTGTCAGCCCTGTTGAAGAAGATGGAGCCGACAGTTGAAATACTTGATCAACTAGACTCCGTTAAAACAGCCGTAAAATGGCTTAAAGTCAATGAAGCGGATCTGTTGTTCTTCGATATTCAGCTGGCCGATGGCTTAAGTTTCGAGATACTGAATCAGGTAAGCGTTAAAGCACCCATCATATTTACCACAGCTTTCGATGAGTACGCCATCAGGGCGTTTAAGGTCAACAGCATAGACTATCTGCTCAAGCCCATAGACCCCAAAGAACTGGAAATGGCATTGGCCAAGTTTCATAAAAACTTTGAAGACAAAAGCCCAGTTGTTCCCAATATGCATATGCTCCAGGAAGCTATGAAAATGCTCTCCAGGCAATATAAAGAGCGCTTTGTGGTGAAAGTAGGGGAGCATATTCATACCCTTGCTGTAAAAGACACAGCCTATTTTTTCAGTCAGGAAAAAGCCACCTATTTGGTAACGGAAGGCGGCAAACGATACATCATTGACTTTACTCTGGAAGAAGTGGAGGGTCTGGTAGATCCGGATGAGTTTTTTCGGATCAGCCGTAAATACCTTGTCTCAATGCGAGCCATAAAAGACATTATTACCTACTCTAACAGCCGCTTGCGCATTATGTTGAGGCAGGCAGACGACATGGATGCCATTGTGAGCCGCGAAAGGGTGCAGGATTTTAAAAAGTGGCTTGATCGGTAGACGATAAGCTCTATTTTCGTGTATGCGTATAGGCTTGGTTCTCTCTTTACTCTTATTCTCATCCATTCTTATAGCCCGCCAACAGCCCTCTGGCACGTGGGTGATGGCCTACAGCAAAGCCCGCCAACCGGTACTTTCGGCCACTATGGAACAAGGCGAACTTGTTTTTGACAAAGGCACTCCTTTCGACTCTTCTGAGGTGTATACTCCCGGCCTGATGGTACTGCAGTTTGGAGATGCCCGAACAGCTAAAAGCTACTCCTGGGACGGCAACGAAAACTGGCGATGGCGGATAATTCAGGATAGTCTGCTGATGTTTGGACAGAGAGATACCCTGTATGGTCGGTTAAGTACAGATGAAATAGTGCTTAGCTCTACTATAGACGCTGTGCCTACAGAATACACTTTTCTCAAAGTAGAAAGTGGTTTGAGCCTAACTACTCTGCCTGCAAAAGCTCAACTAGAGCTCTCGATCGATGAACATGTGTTTGATGGACAGCGGTGGTTGTTTCAAAAAGATACAGTTTACGCGGTGAACACGGCCACTCCGGGACAAGAGCTTTTTTTAACAACTCTGGAGCCGCTGCAAGTGGTTGAGTATGCAATAGATAAAGCCCATGGTAAAGTAGAGTTAGGCATCATTTACCTGTTTCAGGAAAAGCGCAAGCGCTATGTGGGCTTGTTTTATCCGGTGGTAGACGATTTTACACGCCCAAAAGCCAGGCGGCTGAATTTTCGGTTGAAATAGAAAAAGCCTTTAAGCTTTAGGTTCCTCAAACAATTCTCTTGCGTATTCAATTGGTCTATTGAAAAAGCCAATATATTTGCGCGCTTTTTATGTCGGTTGTTCGCAAGGTGAGGGCAGTAGAACGGGTTTTTGCTGCACTCGATATCGAGATCAGGTCCTTTCAGAAGACTACCCAAATCAACTGCCTGGCAGGCTGCGGCAAATGTTGCTTTAAGCCTGATATTGAGGCTACCCCTCTGGAGTTTCTTCCTTTGGCTTTCGACTTATTTTTGACCAGACGCATTGATGAAGCCTATGCCCAGTTGGCCAATGCGCAGTCGTATTGTCTTCTGTTTGCACCTAAGCCGCTCAGCCTGGACAAAGGCAGTTGCAGCCAGTATGTACACAGGGGGCTAATTTGCAGGCTTTTTGGCTATTCGGCCATGAAAGGAAAAAACGGAGAGCCTAAGTACGTTACGTGTAAGATTATTAAGGAGTCCCAGCCGGAAAAGGTGGCTCATGCGCAGGCCTTGAGCATTCAGGGCAACGAAGTGCCAATGATGAGCGACTATTATTTTAGAATCCGTTCCATAGACCCAGACTTAGGCACACACCGCTACCCAATCAATGAGGCCATTCGAAAAGCTATTGAGTACGTAATGGCCTACTATGCCTACCGTAGAAGACCTTCTTTGAAAAGAAAGCTCATTGCTTAATTTTTCTATTACCGGGTGAGCTCCGGTTGTATAGAGGCATGGCGCTATACAGGAGAGGAAACTATCCTATGTTTCCATTCAATTTCTCCCAATAGTTTTCAGAGGCTTCCCTGGAGTTATTTCAATGAATTGGGAGAGTTACAGAATAAAAAAACGAGGGTGTCTTAAAAAACCAACTTAGCGTCACCCTGAACTTGCCTGCCCGCGGCAAAGGCAGGTTTCAGGGTCTTTATATCGCTGATAATCCAACTCATAGATTCTGAAATAAATTCAGAATGACGAGCTTTGAAGGTTTTTAAGACACCCCCGCTCAATATCGGTTTAGGTGTTTTTAGTTGCCTCCGTTGGCTCTTTGCATAGGGTTAGAACCAGTAGACTGTCCTCTGGCTCCACCACCGCCCCAGCGGAACAGCTCAAATCGAGAAGGCTTGCTTACTCTCGGGAAGTAGTTATTGTCTTCATCCGTATCGGCCGTTTCTCTGTAAGGATCCAGTCTAATTTGCACCACCTCTTTATCTTTCATAAAGGCTTTGGTAATGTGCTCTTCGTTCTTTCTCCATATATAGGCCGGAATTCGCTCCACTTCCTTAGTACCATCCACATAAGTCCACTCAATGATTAGCGGCATTACCAGTCCGCCTTTGTTGGTAAACTCAATTTCGTAGAAGTTTTTATTATCGCCCAACAGTGCTCTCTCTTCTGCCGAAAGGGAGGCTGTAAATCTCTGATAAGCTCTTTTCGCCTCTTCGGTTACTTCAAACTCATCGTAAGTATGGTAGAAGTCCTGAAGCTTGGGGTCTTCCTCCACTAAGAACTTCATTCCTTCCTCGCGGTTTCGACTATCGGCTATATCGGTATTTTCCAAAGCGTCTTCGGCAGCAGCAATGGGATACTCTATTTCCGGGTTTTTGGTGTCTAGCTTATACCATCTCACGTTTTCAATGGCAATGTCTACATGGTCTATGGTGAAGTACCAACCTCTTATGAACCAATCGATATCTACCGCAGAAGCGTCTTCCAGTGTTCTGAACAAGTCGTCAGGAGTTGGGTGCTTGAAGGCCCAACGCTGTGCATATTGCTTAAAGGCGAAGTCGAACAGTTCGCGACCCATAATGGTTTCGCGCAGAATATTGAGACCAGTGGCTGCCTTGGCGTAGGCATTGTTGCCAAAACCTATTATGTTTTCTGAGTTGGTCATAATGGGTTCCAACTGGTCTTTGGGCAGAGCCATGTAAGGCGCAATTTTATAGGCAGGTCCTCTTCGGTGAGGGTAGTTGTTGTCAAACTCCTGCTCTGTCAAATACTGAACAAAAGTGTTAAGCCCCTCATCCATCCAGGTCCACTGGCGTTCGTCAGAATTCACAATCATAGGGAAGAAGTTATGCCCTACCTCGTGAATAATTACACCAATAGCACCCCATTTGGTAGACTCTGAGTAGGTACCGTCAGGCAAAGTTCTACCATAGTTAAAGCAAATCATTGGATACTCCATTCCGTTCGAAGCCTCTACAGAAATTGCCACAGGATAAGGATAAGGAATGGTGTATTTAGAATAAGTTTTGAGCGTGTGAGCTACTACTTTGGTAGAGTAACGCTCATAAATACCATAGGCTTCTTTGGCGTAGTAAGACATAGCCATTGGGTGCTTTTCGCTGCCTTCAATGTCTACAGCCATGGCATCCCAAACAAACTTTCTGGAAGATGTCCAAGCAAAGTCCCTCACATTTTCTGCCTTGTAGTGCCAGGTTTTAGTGCCTGAAGCTTTTTCCTTTTCATTGGCTTTGGCTTCTTCGAGAGTTACAATTTTCACCGGTTCATCGAAGGTTTTTTGAGCCTGAGCCCATCGCTTCTGTTGCTCTGCGTTGAGCACTTCTTTAGGGTTTTGCAACCAGCCGGTTGAGCCAACAATGTGGTCAGACGGTACTGTCATTTTCACATCGTAGTTTCCAAAGGTGAGGGCAAACTCACCACGGCCGGTAAACTGTTTGTTGTTCCAGCCCTGAAAGTCGGAGTAAACCGCCATGCGTGGAAACCATCCCGTAATGGTATAAATATAGTTGCCGTCTTCCGGAAAATACTCATGACCACCACGTGCTCCCGATTCGTTTCTAGGGGTGGTGTTGTACCACCAGCGAATGTTGAACGATATTTTCTCGCCCGGTTTAAGTACCTGAGGCAAGTCTATTCGCATCATGGTTTGGTTGATGGTGTAAGGCAACTGGCTGCCTTTGGCATCAGTAACCTCTGTAATATGAAATCCCCAGTCGTTGTCGTGCCCATCAAGAGCGTCAATTTGGTCATAGGTCATTCTGGGTCTGATGCTGCTTTCGTCAAACTTGTATGAATCGTTGTCCGGATGTCTTACGTTTTCGTCCAATGCCAACCACAGGTAGGTCAGCGGATCTGGCGAATTGTTAAAGTAAGTAATGGTTTCGTAGCCATCCAGTCGTTGATTTTCATCATTCAGGGTCGCTTCAATTTTGTAGTCGGCCCTTTGTTGCCAGTACTTGGGCCCCGGAGCTCCGGAAGCACTTCTGTACATGCTGGGGTCCCGCAGCATTCGTTCTAGCTGCTCAAATCTTTTTCCGTGGTTACTGTTTACAATCTGGGCAAAAGCACTGCCTCCCAGTATACAGAAAGCCACCAAAGAATAGATGATTCTCTTCATGTTAGTTTAGTTTACCAAAATTTAGTTTCGATCATTAAAATGATGGCTATCCCGGCCACTGCCGATGATACAATCATGTTCCAGTCGCGTCTAGCCACGTTAAACAACCCCACAAAAACAAATGAGGTGATTATAAAGAACACCACTATTAAAATTTGCCCCAATTCGAGGCCTACATTAAATGCCAAAAGCGGTGTAAATATGTTTTCTTCCCTGCCCAAAAGGCTTTTGAGATAATTGCTGAACCCTAAGCCATGAATGAGGCCAAAAAATAGCGCATAGAAATAGTTGCTATTGAATTTAGAAGGGGCAGAACCATGTTTTTTAAACAGGTTGGAAACGGCAGTAATAAAAATGGTTACCGGAATAAGAAACTCAATAATGTCGGTTCTGAAGTTAACAATGTTGAGCGTACTCAGGGCTAGAGTAATGGAGTGGCCAATGGTAAAGGCCGTTACCAGAATAAGTACTTTTTTCCAATCCTGAACAACGTAAATAGCACACAATGCAATGACAAAAAGAATATGGTCATATGCGTTCTGGTCTATGATGTGTCTATAGCCTACCTCGAGATAAGTGCCAAACTGGCTCATATTTTCATATCAATGTGTCCAACAACTTCCTAGGAATGCAATAATAAAGCTTAATTTTGAATGGGCATAAAAAAGTATTGTTCATGCAATTGAAGCTTACACATTTGGTGTTTTTGTTGATATTCAGTGGGTTTCATCCTTTTCATGTGAGTGTGGTAGATGTCGAGTACAATGCGCAGGCAAAATCTATACAGGTAAGCCAGCGTATATTTTCAGACGATCTGGAAGACGCACTGGCTGATTTTCACGGACTTGAGTCGGTTGATACCGTAGATCCGCAAGATGGGGCACGGCTAGATAGCCTTATTGGCAGCTACCTAAAACAAAAGGTTTTCTTTGTGGTGAATGGAAAAGAAAAGAGCATTCATTATGTGGGCTCGGAACTGGAGGGCGATGCCCGCTGGTGCTATTACGAGATAAAAGGTGTTGAAGCTCTGAAAGAAGTGGAGCTGTCTAACCTTGCACTAATGGATGTGTTTGACGATCAGCAGAACATTGTTCATTTTAAAGTGAGGGGCAAAGTTTACAGCTATCGTCTCGATAAAAACAGAAACATCAAAACCTTTAAATTTAATCAGTGAAGAGAGTATTCTGCTTTTTCGTATTGGCGGTCTTAGTGGCTGCGTGTTCCTTCGAAAAGAAAGCCCCGGAAAACACCTCGCTTGAGCCGAAGGCTATTCGCAAGTTTGTGAACTACGAGATTTCATCCTTTACAGAGATGATGGGCCCTTGCAAAAGTGACAGTGCTCAAAGGCAATGCCTTATTTTTCAGGTAGAGTTTCCGGTAATTACCGGTCTTGTGCCTCAGTCTGTGGCGGAGAAGCTCAATTACCATATAGAGAAAGACATTCTCTCTTCGTCATTTATTAGCAACAAACCGGGCAGCTTTAAAGAACTCAAAGAAGAGCTCAATGCAGACTATACAAGCATGATCAGCGATTTCCCTGATTATAATAACGCCTGGGTTTTTGAGGTGAATAGCGATATTCTTTACCAAGACAGTCTGTTCATTAGTGTAGCCACCACGGTATATTCCTACACAGGAGGAGCTCACCCCAACTCTGGCCAGGTGTATAGAAGCTACGATTTGCGCACCGGAGACCCCATTACCCTCGATCAGCTACTGGTAGAAAACTACGAGGCCAAACTCTATCCGGCAGCCGAAATTGAGTTTCGCATGACCCGCGAAATACCTCCTGAAATGAGCCTTCAGGAAGGGGGATTTTGGTTCGATGAGGGGCAGTTTAGCCTCAATGAAAACTTTGCGATCATTAACAAGAGCCTCGTTTTTTATTTCAATCCCTACGAAATAGCCCCATATTCTGTAGGACCTACCGAGCTGGAGTTAAAACTGACAGATTTTGTAGACCTTATAGCAGACGGCAGTGTAATTGATGGGTATAAGAATTAGCCTTTTCCTGCTATATATGGCCTGCGCTTCTCTTCAGGCACAGGAGCTTGAGGTACGCTTTGCCATAAACAATGCCGGTATTCCAGTAGAGGGCACTTTTCGCAGCTCATCCATTCAGTATATGTTTGATAGACAGCAGCCTGAAAGCGCCTTTTTTAGAGCAGAGGTAGATGTTGCATCCATAGATACCGGCATAAAAGCCCGCGACAGGCACTTGCTCAAGCCCAAGTATTTTGATGCCGGGAACTACCCGAAAATGACTTTTAAGTCTACCAAAGTGTACAAGCAAGGCGCTGATTATGTACTGGAGGGTGAGCTTAATATAAAAAACACCATACGGCCAATAACCACCCCTTTGTTGATAAGCCATGGAGATGGAGGACAGAAAGAATTTTCGGTTTCGTTTGTGCTGAACAGGCGCGACTTTGGGGTGGGGCGCAACCATCTGATTTTAGGCGATGAAGTTAGAGTTTCCATAAAACTCAGAAACTAAACTCCTCATAGGGCAGCCATCGACTGCCATTGTGTTTTAGCAGCCAAAAACTTTTTACATCAAACTCATCCTTAAAGACTCGCGATGCATAGACGGGCCAGGCTTCTGTAAAGTGAGCTTTTTTGAGATCGCGAAAAGCCACCGTAATGTGTGGATGAAAACCCCCGGCATGAACTGCATGAAACAGGTGCAGTTTTCTTTTTGTGGCTTGCAGTAAGCTCTCGTTCATTTTCATTAAAGGAGGGCAAGGCTCCGGCTCGATAAAAATGGTGCGAGGCTCAAAAGCCCCAAAACCATTGAGCTTAATAGTAAAAGGCTCAAACTGACCGGCCGAGCGGAGGGCTTCAAACAACCTGGCCTCTTTGGCTTCGCGCCACTGAAAAGGCATGTGCAATGTAATATGTGGAGGAGAGCGAAATGCAGCCTTGCAACCGTAAGCATCGGCAAACTCTTGCTTAATGCTATCTATTTTATCGCATAACTCTAGGGGAGGTATTATGGCCAGAAAATATCGGTACTCGCCTGCTTTCAATTCCGGGAATGACTTAATGGTTTTTTGCTGAAGCTCACTCTTCAACAACGAAGTTATAAAACCCGAACGTTTTATTACATTTCAGAACGTATTGTACATAAGAAGTTGCCTGATACCAGATGTAAGGCCATTGTTGGCATGTAATTTGACTACAGGCGTTTGGTAAATTTCCCTATATGTTGAAGGCTTTTTGTATTGCAGGCACTCTTGTATTTTTTCTTTTTCTCGTAGCCTGCCAGTCAGACGATGCCCCTGTGGCTGAGCTCAAATTTACCAAAGACCAACTACAAACGTTACATGGAGAAAGTGGCCGCACCTGGAAGGTATCGGTGGTTTATGAAAACTACAGCCAAACCGAGTTTAGCCGCTTTAATAATTGCTACAAAGACGACCTCTACACGTTTAGCAGCGATACCACTGCGGTGGAAGTGAGCCTTGGAAGTGTACGATGCTTTTGGCCTGACGCTACTGCGGAATCGGCCACTGTAAACTATACGTATGACGAGCAAAGCGGGCGGGTATTTCTTGAGCATGGAAGGGCAGAGCAAAACGGAGGCTTTTTCTATTCACACTTTTTTGTAATGGAGCTGGTGGAACTTTCAGAAAACAAGGTGTTTTTCGCCTCTGGTGAGAATGGTCGTTACTCCAAAGCCATAGTTTTTGAACCCTCTTCTCCTTAAAGATTTGGAGCGTTCGGTATAATCAATCCGACCAGTTGCCCATTTCAGTTTTGTGAGCATTACTTTTTAGAGTAAATTCCAAGCCTTTAACAAATCTGAAATGAAGAAATCTGCAATTTTCACGCTACTATTTTTACTCTCCGCATCACTTTTTGGGCAGGGTATAAAGAGCCCTAGTGAGTTTTTAGGCTACGAGCTAGGTACACGTTTTACCCCCAACTATAAGGTCGTAGACTACTATGAGCACGTGGCTTCTCAATTGTCTAACGTAAAGCTCCAAAAGTATGGAGAAACCAACGAGTTGAGGCCACTCATTGTGGCATACCTATCGGCTCAGGAAAACATTGACAACTGGGAACAGATAAGAACAGACAACCTGAAGCGAGCCAAGTTGATGGATGGTGAGCCTTCCGGTAAAAAAGTGGGTATTGTTTGGTTGAGCTACAATGTGCACGGCAATGAGGCCAACTCTACCGAAACCGCAATGAAAACCCTCTATGAACTGGCTCGACCAGACAACGCCAAGTCTAAAGAGTGGTTGAAAAACACGGTGGTTATCATGGATCCGTGCATTAACCCAGATGGCCGCGACCGCTACTCTAACTGGATCAACCAGGTAGCAGGCACCACCCCTAACCCTCGTCCCGAGGCGGCTGAACATAGCGAGCCATGGCCCGGAGGAAGACCCAACCACTACCTCTTTGATTTGAACCGCGATTGGGCCTGGCAAAAGCAAATAGAGTCTCAGCAGCGCATGAAGCTCTATAACACCATTTTACCCCACATACATGTAGATTTCCATGAGCAGGGAAGTAACAGCCCCTACTATTTTGCTCCGGCTGCCGAGCCTGTTCACGAACAAGTAACCCCCTGGCAGCGTCAGTTTCAGGAGATCATTGGTAAAAACCACGCCAAATATTTCGATGCCAACGGCTGGTTGTTCTTTACCAAAGAAAACTTTGATATACTCTATCCAAGCTATGGCGACTCTTACCCAATGTATAATGGTGCCATAGGGATGACTTACGAGCAAGCCAGCAGCGACCTGGCCATTCTTACCGATGAGGGAGATACCCTTAAGCTTTCCGATGCCATTGCCCACCATTTTACAACCGGAATGTCTACCGTAGAAATTGCTGCTCAGTACAACGAACGTATGGTAGATGAGTTTGCGGCCTACTTTGAGAAAGCCACAACCGACCCTAAGGCCAAGTATAAAACCTACATTATAAAGGGAAACAATCACCCCGATAAGCTCAAAGCCCTGGAGGCTTTCCTAAACAGGCATCAGATTCGGTATGGGGTTTCCAGTACTAAAAAGCCGGTTTCGGCCTTTGCTTACAGAACAGGAAAGAACCAAAACGTTTCGGTTCAGGATGGAGATATCGTGATTTCTACCTACCAGCCCAAGGCCGTGTTGGTGCAGGCCTTTTTTGAGCCAGATACTTACGCCAGTATTACAGATACTTATGACATTACCGCATGGGCTGTTCCTTATATGATGGACCTGGAGGCTTTTGCCACCACCGAAAGGCTGTCTGTTTCTGAAGGCAAACCAATGTATGCGGCTCCGGAAATGCAGCTGGGAACTACTCCTGCTGCCTATTTGGCTAAGTGGGAAACACTGGAAGACGCTAAGTTTTTGGCCGAAATTATGAAAGCCGGAATTAAGCTACGTTTGGCAACAAGCCCCTTTAGTGTGAACGGGAAAGAATATGCGGCAGGAACACTCATTATTACCAGAAAAGGAAACACGCACATGGGTAGCCGTTTCGATGAAGCGGTAAAAGCAGCTGCGCAGAAGTTTGGCCGATCGCTTTACTCAACACCCACCACTTTTGTAGATACGGGAAAAGACTTTGGCTCTAACAACGTGCCTTTCATTAAGGCTCCTACTATTTTGGCACTTAGAGGCGAGGGGGTTTCTTCGCTCGGTTTTGGAGAGTTCTGGTATTTCATGGAACAAGAGTTGAACTACCCAATTACCATGGTGAATACGGATGATTTTGGCCGTGTAAATCTGGATGACTACGATGTAATAGTAATGCCGTCTGGTTCTTATGGTCGAATGTTAAGTGAGAGCCGAATGGAAGAGTTTACAGCCTGGATTCGTGGAGGCGGCAGTGTAATAGCCATTGAAAGAGCTATGAATACTTTTATGGGTAAAGGAGGCTTTAACCTGAGCCGTTATGCTTCTGATGCTGAGCAAAAAGAAGCTTCCAGACAATCGGATGAGGAGAAAGAGGCTATTGCTCTTACCCCTTATGCTGAGAGAGGTTCAAGGTTTGAAAGCTTCAGGCTTCCCGGGGCTATCTTTAAGCTAAAGGTAGACAATACCCACCCATTGGGCTACGGATACCCTGATTACTACTTTACACTGAAAAATAACGGTAGCCGATATGCCTATCTGCCAAATGGCTGGAATGTGGGCATCATTGATTCGGAGGCAGCGTATGTGAGCGGAGTAGCTGGCGAAGAAGCCAAGAAGACCCTGGCCAAGTCCATGGTATTTGGTGTGGAGAATGTGGGCCGTGGTGCTGTGGTATATATGGCCGATAATCCACTCTTCAGAGCTTTCTGGGAAAATGGTAAGCTGTTCATGGTGAATGCCATGTTCTTTGTTGGCCAGTAAGATATAATTCGTAAAACTTTGGCGGCTGCCTCAGCATTTTAGACAGATGTGGGGCAGCCGTTTTGTTTGTAATATGGCCGGTGATTCTAAGCCCGAGTGAGGCAGTCCGGGCAGCTTAAGGTTTTGGAATAAGACTACTGTAATTCTTCTTTCTGTCTTTTCAGGTCGCTGAGTGCGGCCTCTATTCGGTTTGCAAAGCGCAAAACTTCCTCTTTGCTTAACCGTTGTTCGGCAACAAGGTCATAAAGCCTGTTGCGTTCTTCCAGCAAATCGGGTATTCCCAGATAGCCGATGCTCGGTTTTACTTTGTGGAGCATTTTTCGGCAGGTTTCATAATCGGGCTGGTCCAGAGCTTCTTTGAGCTTCTGTAAGTCTTTGGGCAAGTTTTCCATTATGGTTTCAATCAGGTCTATAAGGAAAGCCAAGTTGCCCTGAGCCGAATTCTTTAAGTGTGTTAAGTCTACCGATTCGTTCATTGTGTTGTGTTTAGGTTTGGCCATGTCTCTTATTTTAAGAGCCAGGGTTTTGGGGTTGGCTGGTTTCACCAAATAGGCCCATTGCGATATGCTTGAAAGTTCCGGGTGCTTATTTTGAGCATCGCCCGATAAAAATATGATGGGGACTTGGCGGTTGGGCCCTGCCGTTGTCCGCAATTCTTCAATGAGGCCTGCCGAGTGATCATCGCCAAGATGGAGGTCGCACACAAGCAAGTCGTAGCTTTCAGACCAAAGCAGGGCTTTCAGATCGGGCAGCGTTTCTACAAAGCGGGCCGATAGCCCCCAGTTATCGGCATATTGCTTGAGCATCATGGTGCTCATGGCGTCATCTTCTGCAAAAAGTACCCTTAGGTTTTGCAGAGAGGCAGCCGAGGGTTCTTCCAGATAGTCGCGGGTGGTATACTGAGTAACCTCTCCCGGCTTACAGTCAATAGAGAACCACATGGAGGTGCCTTTGCCCAATTGGCTCTTAATTTTCAGGTGCCCCCCCATTGTTTCAATAATTCCCTGGGCAATACCCATACCCAGCCCGGTGCCACCATATTCATAAAAGCTTTGTCCTTCTACCTGAGTAAAGGGTTCCAGAATTTTAGCAATACTTTCCTCGCTCATACCCACACCCGTATCGTGTACAGAAAATTTGAGGCGAAGCGACTTGGCCTTTTGGCTCACCGGTTCTACGGCAAGGGTAACGCTCCCCGAATGGGTAAACTTTATGGCATTGCCAATGAGATTGTACAGTACCTGGGAGAGTCTGATGGGGTCGGAAACAATAATTTGCGGCACTCCTGGGGCAATGGTGGTTTCAAGAACTATTCCTTTTTCCTGAGTACTCAGTGTAAAGCCTCTTACAATAGAGTCGAGAATGTCTTTTAGTTCAAAAGCGAGTTCTTCGAGCTGTAGCTTGCCCTCTTCAATTTTAGAAAGATCGAGTACATCATTGATTACATGGTTGAGGTGTTGCGATGTGGCCTTTAATGCATGAAGCAGGCTGGGCACATCCTGACTCTTGGTGGTTTCCAATAGCTTTACCAAACCGGTAATGCTGTGTAGTGGGGTGCGCATTTCGTGGCTAACCTCAGCGAAGAATCGCTGCTTAAATTTTTGAATCCGCAGCAATTCATCGTTTCGGTAGGCTAGTAGCTTCTTTTCTGCTTCCAGGTACTTCTGTTGTATGGCCAACACTTCTTCATTGATGGCCGCGTTGTTGCGCGATTGCTGAACGGTGAGAATTTGTTCTCGTTCGTGGCTTCGGTCTACTATGAACCACAACCATTGCTTAGCCGATTTTCTCTGAAAGGTAATGGAGAAAAGGGCTTCTTTCTGTTCGTGCCACTCTACCAGATCGAATACCAATGGTTCGGATTGGAGACTTTTTAAAACGTCTTGCAGGCTCAATAGGAAGTCGAACTGTTCGAACAGAGGAACGGATTTGTTTATGGTGAGTAGGGTATTGCAGCTTTCGCTTACCAGCCCCTGCTCATCGAAGAGCACTACCTGGCACTTTGGCCCAAGTTGCTCTAGCTTAATGGAGTCTAGCCGCTCGCTCATACCACCATACGTTCAGTAAGCCTAATAAATGCTTCTTCTACGTACTCTCCCGTTTTGGCGCTAGTAGCAATAGCCTTAAAGGGGAGGATTTGCTCTTGTACATGCAGCCACTCTTCTTCAGATACCAGATCTCGTTTGTTGGCCAGTATTTCTACGGGAACACCGGGCAATAATTCCTGAATGGCTGTAAGCTCGGTAATTAGGTCTTGATAAGACGAGGGCCGGCTTACATCTATCACGTACAACACTCCGTGAGCTCCCAGTCTGTAGCTTTGTGGTACTTTATGCTGAGCATCTTCTCCGGCAATATCCCAGATAAGCAGCGTTACCATTCGGCCATTGAGAGTGACGGTCTTCTTATCTATTTTTACACCAATAGTGGTAATGTATTCTTCCGAAAACTGACTGTGTACAAAGCGCCTGACCAGGGAGGTTTTCCCTACTCCAAAATGGCCAACAAGTATTACTTTCTTATTCATTCAGTTCTTCAAAATCCTGGAAGTGTTCTTCCAGTCCCTTCTCAATCATTTCCGGTTTTACGGGCTCTTCGGATCCTTTTCGGGCTTTTTTAAGCACTTTTTCGGAGAAGCCCAGAAGCTCATCGTCTACCTTATCTTTAAAGGCACTGCTAATGGTGCCGGTGCATACTACGGCAATAAAGAACGATTTAAAGCTTTTGATTATGATCTTATGGTTTTGATAATCTATACTTTCAAGCTCCTGAGAGTCAGACTGGAAGGCGTCTTCTACAAACGATTTAATGGCGGTGAGCATTCCGGCAACCATGTCGCGATCTAGGTTTGGCTTTTTTGAGTAGCTACCGAGCAACAGGCCTGAATTTTTTTCGATAACGTGTATTTCATCGATTTTCGGCTCAATCACTTTAGATAGAATAACGTCTTTTTGTGAGGTGCCCGAAAACCACGCCTTAATGCGCATCTTCCAACCTTCCCAAGAGAAGGCCAATTCCATTTGGGCATCTATTTTATCAGAGAGCTTCTGAATTTCACTGGCAATGTACTTTTTAATCATTCGGCCAATGATGGGATAGAGTGCCTCTACCACCTCATCTTGCGACTCTTGTATTTGTTGTTTAATGGATTTGGTAATTTCCGGGCCATAAACCACCGGAAACTGTTGGTAAAACCGGTCGGCTTCATCTTTAAGTATGGGCTGAATTTTTTCTTCGAGCCGCTCCCGGTTATTGAGTTGGTCGGTGAGGTCTTCCAGCTTATGGGCAAGCTCTTCCCGTTCTTCCCAGTCTTGCTCCAGGAGAATTTTTCGAAGTTGCTCAAAGCCCGGTCCCCGACTCATAGAATGGTGTTATTCTGCAATCTGTTTGCCCATTTCCTGTAACAGAGTACCCAGAAGTTTACGGTTAAGTTTGCGGTCTTCCAGGTCGGCCACAGTTTCGTCCATGTCGGCTCTGAGCTGCGTTACCTTCTTATTCATATCGCTTCTTAGGTCCTGAATTTCGTTGGTAAGGGCGTCTTTGGTTTGATTAATGAGTTTGTTGAGCGCATCGCGTGTTTCGTTGAGCTCGCTTTCTATTTCGGTACGGGTTTTCTTAATGAGGTTTTTAATCTCATTGAACTCGTTGTCGTACTGTTGCATGTTCTCTCCAAAAATGAGCTGCTTTACAGCTTCTATTTTCGGATCACTTGCCGGGTTGGCAGGTGCTTTAGGGGCTTCTTCTTTCTTTGCCATAGTATTATTTCAGTAAAGTTTTTAAGGTCTTTTCATCTACCTCGCCAGAGGGGTAAAGGTTGTTGTTTTTCTGAAACTCGCGAAGTCTGTTTCGGGTAATGGTGCTAAAAATACCATCTTGTGGAATACTATCGGCTTTGCTATTAATAAGCCTTTGCAGTTCCCACACGTCTGCTCCGGTATCACCAATTTTGAGCCCTACCAACGACTGGTTGCGGCTTAGCGCAATGTCTTCAGGACTTAAGTTGTATTCCATCATCAGTCTTATTTCGTCCGTGCTGTAGCCCTGGTCTCTTAGCCGTTTCGATCTTTCCAGTTTCTTTTCCAGCCAAATGACGGTTTGCAATAAGGTATTGTAATAGTCTGTGGCTTGAGTAGACTCAAAATCTTCTCGATCCATGTACCGCACGTCTATGCCATCGTTGTTCCATAGTGAACGGGCATAGCTGCCTGCATCGAGAGCGAGCTTATAATATTGCTGTATTACGGTTGAGTCGTAAAATTCAGTGTCAATGGCATCAGATATTTCATAGTCGTAAGCCGCAGGGGGGTTGAACCTGCGGTCCTTGAGGTATTGAACCGTAATATATGAGGCCAACCCTAAAAATAAGACGAAGAAAATGAGCCGTTTCATTAGAGTGTCTTTAGATGGATTAGCAATAAAAATAAAACAATTTATGGTAGCACCAGCCGAATAGGCCTGAGGAAAGGAAAAAGGCATAAAAAAACCCCGATTCCGTGAGCAGGAACCAGGGTTATCTAATTGAATAAACTGTCTTTTTAGAAAGAATACTTTAGGCCAAGACCAAATGAACGGCCGGGGCTAAAGAAGGTAAACGGCTGATCATCGGCCTGGTACCCTCTGTAAACTTCTTCTCTCTGATCGTTCAGAATGTTGGATATACTAAAGTTGAACGACATGTTTCTTTCTTTACCAAAAGTCTTGTTCAGGTTAAAGTTCAGACTGTTGAAAGGCTCGGTATATACATCGGGGAACAAACCACCACCTACAATGTACAGGGTAGAGCCCTTTACGTTGTAGAATAGACCGGCATCTAGGCCATTGTCAAAGTTTTCGTAGCCAATGCTTGTATTGATGATGAATGGCGCTTGTCCGGCCATGTTTCTTGTGTTTTTCACATTCTCACCATTTTTCTCATACTGCAAACGAGCGTTGTATTCTCTGTCGGTCATGGTAATTTCTGAGTTCACAACGGTTACGTTGGTGCCAATGTAGAAGTTGCTAAGTGCCGGAGTAAGGAACGAAAGGTCTTTCTTAAACTCTACTTCGCCTCCTAATACGCGGCCATCTCCTACGTTTCTTGGCTGATACTCTGTACTGGTTTGTTGCTCAGGAATTCGTACCAACTCTATTGGGTCGTCAAAAGTTTTGTAGAAAGCACTTACTGAAAGTATTTCGGTTCCGGGGAAGAAGATCTCCCATCTCAGGTCAAAGTTATTTATTCGGGTTACACCCAGCTGACCGTCCCAGTCGCTGTACTGGAATAAACCTCCGTTAAAAATACGGTTGGTTAGTGGGTCAATGATCTGAGCAAACGACAACTCTTTGAATGACGGTCTGGCAATAGTTTTGGAGTATGAAAGCCTTACATTCTGATCGTCATTAACCGCATACACAAGGTTTACACTAGGGAAAAGATCGAAGTCATCAATCACCACTTCGTTTTCCAGATTGTTACCACTACCCAAGTTGGCATATTCTACATCGCGCCCGGTGTGTCTCTGAATAAACTTCTCACCTCTAAGGCCAAGAACGGCCTTTAATTTAGCGGTTGGGTTCAACTCTGTAGAAACATATACCCCATAGTTTTTGCTATTGGAGTTGTAGGCATTAGGGTTAGGGGTGTTGTTTCCTGAGTTCAGGTATATGGTTCCGTTAGGATACAGATATTGGTCTTGCCACACTGCATTAGGGTCGATACCGAAGTCGGGTTGAGCTCCAAAGAACTGAAGATCGTAGCTCAGAATTTCGTAGTCTCTTTCTTTGTAAATGTAGCTTGAGCCAAACTTGTATTTAGCATCTCTGCCAAAGGCCTGGCTGTTTCGGGTAATATCAAATTTGGCTACCCAGTTTACTTCTTCCAGCTCTCTCCAAATTCGGCTTGGGTTACCTCCTGCACCAGCCGAGAAAGTAGTATCTGTATTGCTGTAGGTAAAGGCGGTTTTTCTTACATCGGGGTCTTGAATGTTTGAGAACGTAGGCGATACTCTCCAGTCAATATCCCATTTGCCGTCACCCAGGTGGTGTTCACCGTTCAACAAGAAGTTGGTAAGGCCTCGCTGATTGTACTCCAGGTTGTTAGAGTAAGCTTTGTAGCCCGATTGGCCAATGGCTTCACCATCGTTGTCTATATAAAACTGACCAGCAGTGTTAATGCCGTTCTGAAGGTGAAGAGCGGTGAATTTAAATTTAGACATATCGGTCTTATAGGCCAGTCCGGCCAAAATTCCGCCAAGCACGTTTCGTTCTGCTTTCACACCATTTTGAATGGTGGCATAGCGCAGGTTGGTATTATTAGGGTCTACATAGCGCTGATACTCTCCGTAAATCACATCATCGTAGAAAACGGTGTTGCTCTTGTAGCTGGCTGAAAATATGTAGCCTAGCTTATGAGAACCCCAGATATCGTATTGATTGGCAGAGGTAAACGAAAGGCTGTAGTCCATAAAGCTGGTTTGTTGAGTAGCACCCAAAGTAGGGTCAAACTGCTTTAAGAAGTTGTATATCTCTTGTCCGCTATTTCTGTTAATAGGGCTTGGAATGCGCTCCTGGCGAGCCTGATCCGGCAGAGCTCGGGTACCATCGTCAAAACCAAGGAAGTCGGTAGAGCCTGTATTGCCCATAATAAAGTCTCTGTTAAAGTGCATGTTAGGATTGTAACTTACACTTAGCGATACATCCAGAATTTTTTCGTCCGGAAGATCTTTGGTCTCAATATTTACCACACCTCCGGTGAAGTCGGCCGATAGTTCTGCAATGGCCGTTTTGTACACCATCATGTTGTCGATGAGGTTGGTAGGGAAAATATCCATTTGCAAGCTGTTTCTGTCAGGATCCAGCCCGGGGATGTCTACATTGTTCAGAGTAGTTTTGGTGTATCGGTCGCCAAGGCCACGAACGTACACGTACTTGCCTCCTTCTACCGAAACTCCGGTAATTCTTTTTACTGCCTCTGAGGCGTCAGAGTCTCCAATTTTACTAAAGCTGGCAGCCGACATACCATCCAGTAGGTTAATGGCCTTCTTTTTAGTAATGGCTACTATAGCTTCTGAGTTTCTTACGGCTTCAGCAGTAACCACCACTTCGCCAAGCTCAGAGATGGCTTCTTTCATTCGAATGTTGTTGAAGATCACAGGCTTGTCGGCTGTTACTTCAACTCCACTAATTACAATGGTTTCGAAAGAAATAAATGAAAACTGAATGTCGTAAGTACCAACCGGAGCTTTGATTTCAAACTTACCATCAAAGTCGGTAATGGCTCCGTAATTGGTGCCTTTTGCCAACACCGTTACACCAATGAGCGTTTCTCCAGAACCTTCATCGTATACAGTTCCTCTAATAATACCCTGCTGGGCAAAAGCCGTACTCGAAAAGGCGGTTAGAAAAAGTAGAAGTTTTAAGTAAAACTTGTTCATATAGTTTATCAATTAGTAATGTTCTTGCTCGTGTGTGGGTTTATTCTTTTTGGTGCTATTTGGCTTGTTGGCTTAATAAAAAAGCTTGATCACCTGAAAGTGATCAAGCCTTTTTGATTTTGTATGAATTAGTTACCAGGCCATTCAGTGGCAGTAGAAGCCCAAGTCCAGGCAAATACTGACAGGTCTGCACCAACTCCTGCACTTGGTGTAGCAGCAGCAGTAACACCCGATGGAATAGTACCAGTTACAAAGTCTTGTAAAGTAGAACCAGAAGGAACGTTCAATTCAATTTTTGTGAAAGTCACACCACTGGCTGTAGTTCTGTTGATATCCTGACCTGTTTTGAGGCCCGTGATAAAGATGTTTTCAAGAGCCACAATAGAGTTGTCGTCTACGTTGATCAAATCTGTAGCTTTTCTGTCGCCTGCACTGGCTACCACTGTACCATTTTTAATGGTATGTCCGGCCTCATAAGTACCTTCAGGACCATCTAGCTCAAAGCAGTGTGCCTCAGAGGTATTAGGAGCAATTACTACAAAGTTCTCCAACTTGCCGGCCCAAGACTGGTCAGTGTCTATACCGTCATCGTTGATGTTCCAAACCACTGCATTGTTTACGTTTACAGTACCGCCAAAGAATTCGATACCATCGTCTTGGTTGGCCACAACTTCTACATGGTTGATGGTAGTACCTCTACCAACACCACCAAGGGTTAATCCGTTGATTTCGTTACCGTTACCGATGTTAGATCCACCATGGCGAATAGAGATGTAAGTGATGGTTCCTGAGTTATCATCGTCATCATTACCACCATAAAGACCGTTAGAGTCAGAGGTTGGGATACCTTCAATTTGTACTTCGCTCACGTCAGATCCTGAAGTTTTATTAGAAGCCGAAATTTTGGCTTTTCCAAGAATGATAACACCACCCCAAAGGCCGCTTACATCGGCAGTCAGGTTAGGGCTGGCAAAGTTTCCGGCAGCCACGTCTTCCGGAGTAATTTCATCTGCAATAGAAGTGAAAATGATTGGCATTGAAGCGGTTCCTGCAGCGTTCAGTTTACCACCTCTCGCTACCAAAAGAGCGGTAGCGTTGGCACCCGTTCCGGCCTGACCTTTTACAACTACTCCAGGCTGAATGTTAAGTGTTGCGCCAGATAGTACAGTAATTCTGCCACCAAGAATGTAAGTTTTTCCTGTTTCCCAGGTTTCTGTACCCGAAATATTATCAGAAACAGTGATGGTAGTAGGCTCTTGTTCAATAGTAATAACAGCGGTGTTATTGCCTGATTTGCCATTGGCATCTACAACAGTAAGAGTTACAGAGCCTGCTCCTGCGGTGGTGGCCTGAAAGCTAATGGTAAAAGTTCCTGTCGTGGCACCAGCTTCTGGTGCTTCAGTTACTTCGGCAGTTCCACCTGTGGCAGTAACTGAGTTGCTGGCGTAGCCAGCTGCAATTGTAGCCGAGAAAGTAATGGTAGTACTTTCACCTTCAGTCACGCTAACAGCATCAGGCTGTGTTACGCTAGGGCCATCAATTTCCGGTTCATCGTCTCCACAAGAAGAGATACCCAGAACGAGCACAAAGGCTAATAGTAGGTTTAAAAGTTTAACAGAGTCTTTCATGTCTTTGATTAGGTTTAAAATTTTGACACAAAAAAACTCTATCGCTTTTACAAAGCGTTTACGCCTTTGTTAAGAATAGTTGTCATTCCGTTTATGAATAGGTTAATTGTATTAACGGAATGTTAACCTAAGAATTAATGGTTGATAGGAATCTTGGTAAGCAGTTTTTGGATGATTTGCTCCGTGGTTATTCCGTCTGCTTCGGCCTCATAGTTCAGTATAATTCTGTGGTTCAGAACATCGCTGGCTATTTCCTTAATATCTTCTGGCAACACATAGTCGCGTTGGTCAAAGAAGGCAATGGCTTTGGCTGCAAGGTTCAAGTTTATACTCGCTCTGGGCGATGCACCAAACTGCATGTAGTAGGCCTCATCATTCAGGCCGTAGTCTTTTGGCTTTCTGGTAGCAAATACCAACTCTATAATATAACGTTCGAGCGACTCGGAGATAGAGACCTGGTTAACTTCGTCTCGAATGGAGAAAATATCTTCTTTCGTAAGTAGTGTTTCCAGCTGTGGTTGAAAACGCATGTTAGACATACGTCTCATTACTTCCAACTCTTCATCTTTAGAAGGGTAGTCAACCTTCACTTTCAGCATAAATCGGTCAATCTGTGCTTCCGGTAAGCTGTATGTTCCCTCTTGGTCTACCGGGTTCTGAGTAGCCAATACAAGGAACGGGCGATCGAGCTTATAACTACTCTCGCCAATGGTTACCGTTTTTTCCTGCATGGCCTCAAGCAGTGCCGACTGTACCTTGGCGGGAGCACGGTTTACCTCATCGGCCAGAATTACGTTGGCAAAGATGGGTCCTTTCTTTACTTCAAACTCAGCCTTTTTTTGGTTGTATATCATGGTACCAATCAGATCGGCCGGCAACAAGTCAGGTGTAAACTGAATCCGCTGAAAGTCCAGGTGCAGAACATCGGCTAGCGTATTAACTGTAAGGGTTTTGGCTATACCGGGAACACCCTCTAGCAAAACGTGTCCGTTGGTAAAAAGCCCAACCATGAGACGGTTTACCATGTACTCCTGGCCCACCACTATTTTGCCTACTTCAGAGGCAACACGTTTTATTTTTTCCTGATGCTCTTTTTTTAAATCGTTCGATACAACCTCTTCCATGATATTAATACTTAATGCGCGCTAAAATAAAGAAATACAATGAACCACCTACACTATACTTTATATGAGCGATAAATGTTGGTGTGCAGGAGGTAAAGCAGGGCAAATATGTGGGAAATTGAAAGTTAGTGCGGCTGATTCAGAAGCATTTAACAAGAATTAACAAGGTAAAAAAGTTGAAAAAAATTTTCAGGCAAAAGATTAAAATCGTTCTGCTACTTCCAAAATTAATGCAAGGCCTCAAGTGGTAAGGCTTTTGTCGTTCACATTTTAATTTCTGTTGGGCACTCTACGATACTCGTAATCTGGCCCGGGTAGTCATACTGTGCATATTTATTAAATTGAACTATTCTAAGTTAATGGTCTGCCGGATCGATGTTGCTATGTGTTTATAAATGGCTGATATTCATCTAATATAAGCTATAAATGAATAAAACTTTATAGCTGCTATTTTGTCGATGACATCACCTAAACAGTTGCATAGTAGGATTATTTTGCTGCTCGTCATATTCATGGCGATGGCAATGCCCCGTTTACAGGCACAGTGTACCAACCAGTGCCCGGTGATTACCAACGTGAACATTAACAGTTGTGAAGGGGTGATTACTATTAGTGTAACAGGCGATGGCCCCTTTACTTACAACTGGGTGGACAGCGGTGGTGGCACTGTAGGAAATTCTTTCATTGCCAGTGGCCTTGCCCCTGATGATTATACCGTAACCGTAACGGATAATGATGGCGATGTGGTGACGGCAACATATACCGTAACCAATCCGCCCAATCTGGTGGGCTCCGTTTCGGTCAATGATGTGACCTGCCGTGGCGATTCGGATGCTCAGGTGGTTGTAACCATGTCGAATGGAAACCCGACTTATGATTGGGAGCTGTTCAATGGAGGCGGGGCGTCTATCCGAACCGGTTCGGCAGCGCCCTTTTCCAATGTCATAAACCTCAATGGTTTGGGAATTGGAAACTACACCCTTACCGTAACCGATGCCAACGGGTGTACGGGAGATATTACGTTTACCATTACAGAACCAGCCGATTTTTTAGGCTACTCGCTGGGAGCATCGACCGATGCCACCTGCTACAATTCAGCCGATGGTACACTTTCGGCTACGGGTACAGGCGGATGGGGCAATTATGTATATCAATGGCTTAGGGTGTCTGATGGTGTTGTAGTGGGTAATTCTGCCACCGTTACAGGGCTGGCTCCGGGAGACTACCGACTGGTAATTACCGATAGGAACGGAACAGGGTGTACCATTTCTACTCCCATACAAACCATCAGTTCTCCGCCCGAGATTGTGGCCAGTGCTTCACTTACCGATGCCCTTTGCAACGGGTCTTCTAATGGGGCAATTGATCTTTCGGTTTCCGGAGGAGTGACCCCCTATAACTATAGCTGGTCTAATGGAGCAACCACCCAGGATATTTCCGGCCTGGCGGCCGGAACTTATACCGTTACTATTACGGACAATGCAGGCTGTGCAATCAGTAGTTCTTTCACCCTTGGCGAACCGGCCAGTTTGGCCATTAATACCAGTGTTACCCAAGTTGCCTGCTTTGGAGACGCTACGGGTGTGATAGAGAGTAACGTCAGTGGAGGTACGGCACCCTATTCTTATGTCTGGTCTACAGGGGCCACCTCCGCTGATATTTCTGGTTTGACTGCCGGAACTTATGACTTAACTGTAACCGATGCCAATGGCTGCTCTGTGACCCAAAATAATATTACCGTTACAGAGCCTGCTGCTGCATTGAGTAAGCAAAACCAAAGCCTCACAGATCCCTCTTGTGCCGGAGGCAATGATGGTTCAATAAGTATTACCATGCAGGGCGGCACTGCGCCCTACTCCTACACCTGGTCTAACGGCAGCACGTCATCCACGGTCAGTAACCTTACAGCAGGTAATCATACCGTAACTGTAACCGATGCCAATGGGTGTATTTATACCGAAACGTTTACCCTTTCAGACCCTCCTTCAATTGCCGTATCTCCCTCCCTGACCCTACCATCGTGCAATGGTGCTGCCGATGGTTCCATTACAGTGGTGGCATCGAATGGTACCGCTCCATATGTGTACAATTGGAATACAGGTGCTTCGGGTCAAACTATTAGCGGATTGACAGCAGGTACATATACCGTAACCGTAACTGATAATGGTGGGGCCGGTTGCACAGTAGTGGAAACCATTACTTTGGGAGAACCCGCCCCACTGGCAGACAATGCTACCGTAAATGATGTGTCTTGCAATGGAGCAGCCGATGGTAGTATCTTCCTTTCCGTAACCGGAGGAACTGGGCCATATACTTATGCCTGGAGTAACGGAGCAACCGGTAACAATATAACCGGCCTTAACCCTGGTAATTACTCGGTGACGATTACTGATGCCAACGGTTGTGCGCTTACCGAAAATTATACCATCATAGACCCGGCAGTGATGTCGGTAAGCTACACACAACAAGATATTTTGTGTAAGGGAGCCAGCACCGGAGCCATAGACATTACCCCGGCAGGCGGAACAGCCCCATATACTTATCTCTGGTCTAATGGCAGCACAACCGAAGACCTTAACAACGTAGTGGCAGGAACATATACTGTCACCATCAAAGATGCTTCTAACTGCTCTTTGGGCTTAACTGTTACACTCACCGAACCGGCCACCGTTATGACCCTGTCAGGTGCTACCACAGACGCCACCTGTGCCGGGTCTGATAATGGAAGCATTGACCTAACCATAACCGGAGGATCGGCCCCCTATACCTACAGCTGGAATACCGGAGCTACAACAGAAGACATTACCAATTTGGCTCCGGGAAATTACTCAGTGACGGTTCAGGATGCCGTTGGCTGTATTAAGTCTATAGGCTTTACCATTGCTGAGCCAAGCCCGTTGGCAGCCAGCGAAACGGTAAATCAGATTTCGTGTCATGGAGCTTCCGATGGATCGGTGGCTATGAATGTTTCCGGAGGAACAGGTCCTTACACATACGCTTGGGCCGATGATGGCAGTATAACAACAAAAGACAGAACAGGACTTGGTCCGGGGTTATATACCCTCACCATTACCGATGCCAGCGGATGTACACTGGTAGAGTCCTTTACAATATCAGAACCGGCAATGCTCAGTTCAACGGCAACACAGCTGAATGTTAGTTGTTTTGGTGAAAGTACGGGGTCAATCGATCTTTCGATAAGCGGAGGAACGACCCCGTATACTTTTTCCTGGTCCAACGGTACACTAACTGAAGATCTCACCAATATTGGAGCAGGCAGTTATTCGGTGGTTATTACCGATGCCAATGGGTGCACTGAGTCTCGGTCTTTTACCATCACTCAACCTTCGGCCCCACTGACGGTGGGTAGTACTGTAGGCCAAATAACTTGCAACGGAGCAGCCGATGGAGCCATTAACCTGACAGTGAGTGGAGGTACTGCACCGTATAGTTTCAACTGGTCTAATGGAGCCACCACCGAAGATTTAAGCAGTCTGCCTGCTGGTAATTATACGGTATTAGTTACCGATAATTTAGGATGTACCTATACCGAGACATTTACCATTACCGACCCACCGGTACTCAGCTTATCGGGCGTGGTTACCGATATTGACTGTAATGGTGCAGCCAATGGGGCTATAGATATAACTGTGGGAGGAGGGCAAGCTCCCTACTCCTTCGCCTGGAGCAATGGGGCAACTGCAGAAGACCTTTCCAATCTAACTCCCGGCAGTTATTCGGTTACCGTCTCAGATGCTCGTGGTTGTTCGGTTACTCAAAGCTTCAGCATTCAGCAACCAATGGCCCTCAGTTTGGGCTATACGCTTTCTCAGGTAAGCTGCTATGGTGGTTCTGATGGGAGCATTGATGTTTCTGTGGCCGGAGGCAGCGCACCTTATACTTATT
>NZ_DDDQ01000152.1:0-471 GCF_002336325.1 Roseivirga sp. UBA1976
TACGAAATCGCGACCGTTGATGGCAGCAAAAGCACGGGCGCCATTGAGCAGTGCGAGTGATGCACGGGGCGAGGCTCCCAGGTATATAGACTGATCGTTGCGGGTGTGATTTACAATCTGAGCGATGTATGAGAGCAGTTTCTCATCTACCAGAATCTGATGAATTGTTTGCCGATAGGCTTTGATATCTTCGGCATTAAGCACCGGCTCAATTTGGCTTAGCTCATCTCCTTTTCGGTTGGCATGCCTTAGAAGTATTTCTGTTTCCTCTTCCAGGTTAGGGTAGTTGATTTCTATTTTAAAGAGAAACCTGTCGAGCTGAGCTTCAGGCAGGCGATAGGTGCCTTCTTGTTCTACGGGGTTTTGGGTAGCCAAAACCATATATGGAGCCGCCATACGATAGGTTGTACCATCTACTGACACTTGTTTTTCTTCCATTACCTCAAAAAGTGCAGCCTGGGTTTTGGCCGG
>NZ_DDDQ01000152.1:785-22020 GCF_002336325.1 Roseivirga sp. UBA1976
TTTGGCCGGGGCCCGGTTAATTTCATCGATGAGCACTATGTTGGAGAAAATAGGGCCTTTCTTAAATTCGAACTCAGAGCTCTTCAGGTTAAAAACACTTGTGCCGAGCACATCAGATGGCATGAGGTCTGGAGTGAACTGAACCCTCGAAAAGTCTACCGATATACAGCGAGCCACAAGTTTGGAGGCCAGAGTTTTGGCCACACCCGGCACACCTTCCAGCAAAATATGACCATCGGCCAAAATGGCTGTAATAATAAGATCGACCATTTTCTGTTGCCCAACAATGATTTTGCCTATCTGTTCGCGGATTTTCTCCACTCCGGTTTTCAATGGCGCCAGGTCTATTCTGCTTTCGAAAGATTCTTGATTCTCCATATTATTCTATTCCGTAAAATTCGTTCAATGTGTTTTCAATTTTCATCAGGTGCTCATTAGAAACACTTGCACCTGTTTCAACTTGCTTAAATAGTTCTACCAGTCGCTGACATACCTTCAGGTCTGCACCGCTTTTTTGGGCTAGTAGTTCTATAAATTCAGCGTTCCAAAGGGGGCGTAAATTGTACCTTCGGTATATATAGTCTACCCAGTATTTCATCCGCTTTTCGGCCAGTTTTCTATGGTCTCTTTGCCTGTAGTAGAGCCTGCCCAGGGTTTGGGTAAATTCAAGCGATGTGTTTTGCAGGGTGCCAATAACAGGGATAAGTCTTTGCTTACGCTTTGTACCAAAGAGCAGAAACAGCAAAAAGCCAATGAGCATTATGTAAGTAGCTGCACGAAGGTTTTCGTCTCTTAAAAGTACCCTTAGCGGTGTGGAGCTTTCCAGCCTGCCCAAATGATAATATTCGTTGTGTACCACCGGGATATTTTCGGGAAAATAATTGAGCAAGTGCTCGGTAAATTTGTAGGCTTGGTCATCCATCACCATGTAATTGGTAAAGGCCAATGGAGTAGAGCATAGCAAAATACTTCCTTCGCCAACCTTCCATCGAATCAATACAGGGTTCCCCTGGGCATCTTCAGCCAGAACTTCCAAGTTGCTGTCTTCTACCTCGGTGAAATAACCCGTGGCAGCCAGTGAGGGTACGGTAATCGATTTTTTGCTTTGCGTGAAAGTTATAGAGTCTGAATGCTGCTGTCCAAGAATTTGCTCTACACTGGAAGAATTGAGCGTCCGTACACGGATGGTCTCCCAGGTAGAAATATTCAGGCTGTCGGCCAGTGCCCCCCCAAAATTATAGGCTGCCACAAGAATGGTAAAGCCCTGTTGCGCATGGCGCACCATAGCGTTAAAGTCGTTTTTATCGGTTGAGAATGACTGAGTCACAATCAGCAGGTTTTCTCCCAGAGTGTCTGTTTCTACCAACTCATACACGGTTCGGAATACGGAGGGTACAGGTTTACCCATAAAAAGATCGGGCATAAGCTCATGCACCAACTCGGCTCCGAATGGGTTTTTATCGCGGTGATGGAAAGTGGTAGTCCAATCTGTGGCCTGCTTTTGTGCGAGCTGATACAGCACAAAAATGGCAATAGCGGCTGCCGTAAATATGAGGTAGGCTCTATCCTTTTTCATGCCTCACATTTAGAGGGTCAACAATAGCTTTGCAGTAAGCCTCGGCTTTTTGTACATGCAGCTCTGAGGCATCGAAATGACCATACCAGGTATAGTCAAAAATAAAGCTCAGTCTCTCAAAATCGCTGGCCAGTGGCCTTTCTTTAAGCTCATAAAGGTATTCCATGTTGGTTTTCCCTTTACGAACCGATACGATTTCCTGTTCCCAGAGAAATTTTAGTGATTTAAGGTAAATGAGCCGGATACTAAGGCGCCAATCGTTTTGGTTTTTTGCTTGTGCAATGGCAGCATCAAAATCTATTTCGTGGAGCTGTGTTTCGTCTACCTCAAGTTTTACATTGGGCTTTGATGCCCTGAAAACTCCGGAAATCTCTGTGCCGGTAAGTTTTACAATGAGGAACACAAAGGCAACGAGTAAAAGGATTTTTATAAATAGATTAATGAGGCTGCCGGTATTTTTGGAGGCAACCAAACTGAAAAACCAAGCCTTGAGCCGGTTCCAAAAGCGTTGAAAGGCCCCTTCCGCAATAGGGTCGGCCACCTCATAGCTGTGTTCTTCTTGCAACTGTAGCCTTTTTTCAGTGTCGAACCTACGCACTGAATCTCCACTTTGTGCCGCAAGAGGAGCACCAGCTAAAAGAATAAGTATTAAAGAATAGATCAGTCGATTAATAATGTTCATCATCATCGGCCGCAGCCTTGTCCATCCCCTCAATTTGACTCATGAGCCCACGCGACTCCCTTCGTTCTACCAGATTGAAATACTGAAATGCAATGGCAATATAAGACAAGGAATAGAGCAGTATAGAACCAAAAGTTTCAAACACTGAAAAAAGTATACTTAAGGCCTGCTCACCGGTGGTCATTTGAGTAACGGCAGATAAATCGCCATCAGAAAAAGTGGTGGTAATCGCCTTTACACTGAACAGTAAGGTTCTGGGTAAGCCAAAGAAGAGGCTAATCACATAGCCGATTATTCCCATTACGATTACCAGACCAAATGTGCTCCACCATTTTCCTTTAATAAGGGTAAAAGCTCTACTGAAGGTGTCTATTGGGTTGTTTTCTTCAAAGAGTATAATGGCAGAGCCCAGGCTGAGCACAATGCCTATGTAAATGGCCGGCAAAACAAGAAAGAACATAGCTATAATTATGGCTATGTACATAAGAATGTTAAAGCCCAGCAGATTAAAGAACTTGCTGCCCAAATTTTTAAGCACCATAGCTGCCGATATTTCACTGGGAGCGTGGCTTTGGTAGGCTTTCATGTAGCTAAAAGTAATGATCGGGACCAGCGTGGCCGTAACGAGTGTACTCAGCAGAATAAGCCCGTAGAGTTTGAAAAAGTCTAAAATCATACTAGCCGTTACATCTTCCGGACTGAACCCGAGAAAGCCAATGCTCAATTGGTTGGTAAGTATGTTAGTGAGTAAAAGTATAGGGCCGGCTATCATCAGTTGAATCTTGATGTAGGGCCATGCATTTTCTCTTAAAAAGGTAAAGGTTGCGTTTATTTTGTCGCTGAATTGCCTCTTTTTATAAAACTCAATTTGAGGTGAATACGCCATTTTTATAAAGTTTTCTAGGGTAAAGAATAATGTAATATACCATTGAAATTAACGACAACACAATAATGGTTGCTTTAAGCACATTGGGCATACCAAAAAGTCGGGTAACGAACGACTCCAGAAAGCCGGCAATAATGAATAATGGCACTAAGCCCAGCACTACCTTGGCCCCCTTTAGGGCGCCTTGACGCAAAGAGTGTAGCCTGGGCAAGGTACCGGGAAACATCCACGAATTGCCCATTATTAGCCCAGCTCCTCCGGCCATTATTATGGAAATAATCTCTATTGTGCCATGTATCCAAATGGTGAGCACTGAAGTAAGCAAAAGCCCTTTAGAGTAAAAGAAGTACTGAAAAGACCCCAACATTACACCATTTCTGAACAGCAAATAAACGGTGCCTACTGAAGAGGCAATACCAAAAGCAAAGGCTACAAAAGACACCCGAATGTTATTGAATGTGATGGCAAAAAACATATCGGTTTGGGCCATAGAGCCATAAATACCCATAGGTTCGCCTTTTTCTATATTTTCAAGCGTGAGATTAACGTAGGTGTCTCCTAAGATTAAGCGAACAAAGCTTTGATCTTGAGCAGCCGAAAACGCTCCTATAATGCAAGAAACCAGAAAAAAGAGGAAGGAGGCCATGAACTCTTTTCTGTGAGCCCAAAAGATTTCGGGCAGTTCATATTTCCAGAAACGGACAAAACGGTTTTTGCGCTCTTTTTTATTTCGGTAGATATCCTGATGAACCTTGGTTGAGAGGTTGTTCAGGTAGGAGGTAACATCTGATTTGGGGTAATGCGTGCGGGCAAAGGCCAGGTCATCGGTAAGCTGAATGAACAATGAGGCTAGTTCATCCGGATCCTTTTTTTCCTTAGACGAAATCAGGCTTTCGAACTTTTCCCATTTACTTATATTTGCCTTCACAAAAACCGATTCCCTCATTACAGATTCGTATTTAAGCCAAAAATTATTCAATAAAGATTCATATGCAAGCAGTAAGTATTCAAACCTCACAAAACATTCAGCTTGACTATGAATTGGCAGGTATAGGTGAGCGTATTTTGGCGTTCGTTATCGACATACTCATTATTCTTAGTATCAATTTGGTGTTGAGTTTTATATTCTCCAAAACCGGTATGGAGAGTATAGCCCTGAATGTCATTATCTACATTATTTCATACCTCTATAGGTTTATCTGCGAGGCCACTTGCAACGGACAGACTGTGGGTAAAATGGCCCTGAGTATTAAGGTGGTTAAAATCGATGGTAGCTCCCCGTCATTACCGTCTTACTTTTTGAGAATGGTAATGGAGGTGTTCGATTTTTTTATTGTGGGCTTGGCTGTGGTACTGATTATTCTCACTCGCAAGGGGCAGCGGCTGGGCGATTTAGTGGCCGGCACCACCGTAGTGAAAATGCGGAAAGTTTCGGCCACGAATGTGCAGAACAAAGCCATTATGGACAAAGTAGATGAAAGCTATGAGCCGGTTTTCTTTGAGGCCAGTCACCTGAGGGATCACGAAGTAAGGCTCATTAAGGCCGCACTTAAGGCTTTTAGAGAAGATGCGAATCCCGTGCCCATAGAAAGGCTGGAAGAAAAGCTAAAAGAGAAGTACAATATTCATAGCGAACTACCTACCGTCAAGTTTCTTTATACGCTGCTGCGTGACCATACCTACTACATGACTCGCTGATATGCCTCTGAAATCATATACCAAGGCACAATTGGCGCTTAGAAATGGCCAGGACAAACCAGAGGTTTGGGTGGCCTATAAGGGCGAAATCTATGACGTGAGCGATTCCCGGCTTTGGAAAACCGGCAAACACTATGAGCACTGGGCCGGTCAGGATTTGACAGATGAGTTGCCAGATGCCCCTCACACGGATAAGGTGTTTGAGCGGTTTGAGCTTGTTGGTGTATTAGTAGATTAGTTGATCATTCAACGGGCCGTTGGACAACGATGCAATAGTGCTAACAACTATTGACCGATCTTCATTGGTGATTAATTTGTTCTCAGCACCTAAGAGGACGTCCGGGACTTACTACGAGATACAAATTCTGATGACTATAACGCATGCTTCCGGCTGAGAAAGGAGCAAATTGACTCTTTTACGATCAATAAACAACGAATAACCAATCAGCTATTTACCGCCATTAGCTGATAAGTCGGCCAGGCAGTTAGCATCCAGATCTGGTGGGCTGCTCATGCCTAACAAATCGCTGAGGCCGGAAGTACTTTCAACCGAGAAATACATCAGGCAGTCTTCTGCAGTACAGTGAGCACCATTGGCACTGTCGTGATGATTGGTTTGCATAGGGCTGCCGTTGTTAACCAGGCCTAAAAGATGACCTACCTCGTGAGCCAGTACGGTAGAAGTAAGGAGTGAAGTGGAAACCTGACCTACTCCACCGGAGACCTCTTCTATTCGTTTCTGGAATAGAACTATTGAAGTGTTTCGGTGAGCAACGCCAAGCACATTGTTGTTTTGGTCGTAGCTACCATCGGCCAGATATATGTAAACGGCCACCTTAGAACCGTTGGTAAACTGGGTACGCTTTTCATCTTCCATAGCGCGTAGCTCTGAAATACTGTAGCTGCTTTGGCCGGGAGCTTCTACCTCAGTAACGTTTACGGTTATTCCGGCAGGTTTATTGAGCCGGTTGTTTAGAAAGTTTTGCAAATAATTGATGCTCTGACCAGGAGGCGCGTAGCCGGCTGCATACTGCACCTCTACTACCAGAAAGTTGTAGTTTTCTGCCGAGAGCAAATCATTGGCCGAACTACCTACCGGACCAATATTTTTTGCATTATCCGGTTCATTGCCTCCCGAAGGATTGGCATCGTCACTTTTACTACACTGGGTAAAAAGTAGGCATAAAGTGCCAAGAAGTACAATCTGTAAACTCTTTATCTTTCGCATAATTACAAAACGGCCAAAAACGGTGGTTGTTTATACCTTTGAGGCTTCAATTTTCGCTAAAATGTTGCTTTCTCCAAAAAAGGAGGTCTTGTTTCTATGCCTTACCAAATAACTTTTTAGCCTCCCGGTCAATAAATACTTTACCCACCAATGCTGTAGATGTAGAGGCAATAGCAACTGCCCACCAAAAGTGTTGTCCGTTGAGAAGTCTGGTGCCTGTTTCGGCCCAAAAAGCGCAATAGAGCCCCACCACTGACCAGCTCATGAAGTAGAAGTGCCTGGGGTACCAATTTTTGTGTTTTTTGGTAATAGCCGGTACAATACCTGCCACAAGAGTTGCCAAACTAATGAGCGCAAAAAGATGAAAGAGAGAAGGTCTATTGCCAAAGTTGTAAATGAAAAAGGCAGAACCATTGAGAAGCAACATACTGGTTACATATACATATCCCCATTGTTTATGCCTTTTTGTGCCTTTGTGCATAAAAATTACTGTGGCCCCGGTGGCCATGGTCAAAAAGGCCATAGCCGTATGGAAGAGGCCAATTGTTGAATGAATCATATCTGAGTCTTTATATTAATTTTTGTAAGGAGTAAGTGATTAAGGAGGAAATGAAAAACCCTAAATCCTGAAAGGAAGACCTCCCTGGTTATCAACTTTCATTATTCATGCCTGCCTTTTGGAGGCAGGTTTCAGAGTCAGGGCCAATGTTGCATTGCCTACTTGACTCTCTTTAGCTGCATTTCCATGGTAGGGTACCAGGTACTGCCATCCATAGAGAAAGCACCTTTTTCGGTCCAGGTGTCACCTTCAATGGTTATTACATAGCGTACCTCGCCCTGCGGAACTTTGAACCCCCAAACAAACTCACCTTTATCATTAAACTCCCCTTTGGCCATGGTAGAGTGTCCTTGCATTACCAGAGAGTGAAAATCGTAGTGTCCGGCATCGGCATTGTAGTAAACCATGGCCATAGCATGATGCCCCAGAGTGCCGTTGGAAGAGCCCTTACCTTCAACAATCAGCGCCATGCCATCCAGCCGCTGCTCAACTTTCTCTACTACGGTGAAGGTGATTTTCTGCCTGGTTTGTTGGTCCATCTGCCAACCTTCCCCTTTCCATTCACCTACCCAACCGGATAGTTTTTGCATTTCATCTTTTGAAATGCGGGCGTTTTGGGCTTGAGTCTTCTGACTAATCAAGGAAGCTGCAACAATCATCATCCCTAGGATGAAGTGCTGCATGGAATGGAGTAATGGAGTTGTTTTCATGATTTTATTCTTAAACTGGTTTATGTTATAAACTAAATATTTAAAATTTTTTAAGGCTTGAGGTATTGTTGAATATTCTTCACGTAGTTCTCGAACGCATCGACACCCGTTTGGGTAATCTTGCAGGTGGTTTTGGGTTTCTTCCCTTCAAATTTCTTTTCAACAGAAATATAACCGGCACTCGAAAGTTTGTCGATCTGGACGCTCAGGTTGCCGGCAGTGGCGCCTGTCTGCTCCTTAATGTATACAAAATCGGCACTTTCTACACTAATGAGCAGGGACATAACAGCCAGCCGAAGCTGTGAGTGCAATAAAGGATCGAGTGCTTCAAATGGCATTCTTCTTTGCGTTTGATTTCATAATGTAACCCGGAATCAGGTAGCCGAAAGCCACTCCCGAGGCCATTAGTAGCATTTGCTGGTTTGGGTCTACCCTAAAGGCCGCCAAAGCTAACAACCAAAAGATGACCGCACCAATTCGGAGGGGCAGAAAGTTCATCATGGCACCAGATACGGAGGTGCCAATGCCTGCAAAAAGCAATATGAAAGGAACCACACTCCAACCCAGTAGCTGCCCATTAAAAATGATGGTGAACATGCCTATCCCCAGGCTTGCCCATAGCCATCCATACATTTTATCGGTGTAGTTGTGTACTCTGGCCGTTCTGCCATCCTTACTCCCTTTTACCATGGAAACAATAGCTCCTACAACGGTAAGGCTCCATCCGGCATAGGGGTATTCAAAGCTGGTGTAGGAGGCCGCAACATAGTGGAATACACTCGCTACAATAGTTATCCAACCCCACAACAAGAAATAGAAGCTGTTATCTGTATAGCGCTTTCGGGCTTTACCAATCATTTGCTGAATTAAATCCAGGCTTTCCTGAGGGGATAGTTCTTTGTCTTCCATGGTTGAAAATTTTACAATTATAAAGTAGTTTATATTATAAACCAAATGAATACACGATGTATCTGGGTTTCAGGTTTCGTTCGAATAACTATTTTTGATGCTTTCTAAGAAATATGGCGAAAGTTCTCATAGCAGATAGTGGTTTTACCAAAACCGATTGGCGGTTAATTCAAAGCGATGGTTCTATTGAGCAGGCCCGAACGGCCGGTATTAATCCTTATTACCAGACCGAGGAGGAGATGCTCACGGTAATCAAAGATTTATATGATCAGATTCCGGACAAGATCCATGAGATATACTTTTATGGAACAGGTTGCTCTTCCGGAACCAATAGAGAGAAAATTGCCCGATTACTTGCTAAGTACTACCCCACGGCCAAAATAGATGTAAATCATGATTTGCTGGCTGCTGCCCGTTCGCTTTGTGGGGAGGAGCCCGGTATTGCCTGTATTATTGGCACCGGCACCAATTCTTGCCTCTACGATGGTCGCAAGATTATCCAAAATGTTCCCTCTTTAGGCTGGGCCATTGCCGATGAAGGAGGAGGAACTTACCTGGGAAAGATGTTGGTAACTGACTACTATCGCAAGGACATGCCCGCACACCTGAGAGAAATTTTCAAAGAAACCTTTGGTCTTACTAAAGATAAGTTCCTTACCCATATTTATCAGGAGCCAATGCCCGGTCGTTTTTTGGCCAGCTTCGCTAAGTTTATAGGTCAGCACATTGCCGAGCCGTACATGCACTCATTGGTTTCAACCGGGTTCGATACCTTCATTACCAAAAACGTGATGAAGTATGAAGGCTACGATACGCTTCCGGTGCATTTTACAGGTTCTGTAGCCTATTACTTCAGTAACATTCTCAGAGAGGTGGCTCAGGATAAGGGAATTTTAGTGAAGCATGTTTCGGAGTATCCGATAGCTGGACTCACGTTGTTTCATAAGTAGTGGTTGAGTATTGATACAAAGTAGCCAGGCTCGAGTACTTTCTGTTTCGTCCATGATAATTTAACTGAATAGCCGCTACAATATTCGCCAAGACTTAATAGTTCAAGAACAAACTTTCTGGCTTGCTGTTACCTGCTCCCCTCCTGACCAGGAGGGGATTTTAGATTCGAGATTCCTTATTACTTACTCTTCTTTTCTCAAGCCTTTCAAGTAATTTGATAGTTCTATTCAAGCGCTTGTTGTCTACTCCTGCGTTGGTAATTGATTTCAAGAGTTTGCAGAACTTATTATCAAATTCTGATCCTAAGTCTAAATCTAGAATCGAACCGGATCCTCCAATTGCTCCTGAGTTTGTGATCAAATCCACAAAACGTTCATAATCTTGCTCATAAATGGATTTGATAGCTCTTTTAATTAATCCAGAATGAGCTCTTAGACCATTGTTGTTTAGTTCAGAATAGACTAATAGGAGATTTTGACAAATAATCTCTTGATCAGACTTCTCAATAATTATTGGTTTTTTCCGGAATCTAAACATCTCAATACTTTCTACTTAAAATCTACTCGATACTACTTGTCAACACCCCCAAAATCGTCTTGATTCCGTTTCTATAATGCCCCATACGTATGTTCTCATTTGGACTGTGCTGGTTATTATCGGGGTTCACCAGAGGAACTAAAACCGCGGGAATATCAAGCTTGTTTACAAAGAATGCTATGGGCACGCTGCCTCCGGCCAAACGGATTCTGGCTACTTCCTGCTGATGAACATTTTTTAAGCTGTGGTAAAGCCACTCTCCCGTTTTCGAATGAATGGGTGTATTAAAGGCTTTCCACATTTCCGAGGGGTCATGGTCAAACCGAATGATTTTATCATGTGTCAATCGCTCCTCTTCCGAAGGGTCACGGTCTTCAATAAGATAATACCCTTGCGCCAGAATATGCTCTTTAACCAGCTTTACCAAACGGGTACCGTCACTCTCCGGTACCAACCGAATATCCAGAGTAGCTACAGCTTTTTCAGGAACTATGGTTCGGGCTTCTGCCCCCACCCAACCCGATCGAAAACCTCTGATGTTTAGACTGGGGTATTGCATAGCCTCCTGATAATTGGCTCCAACCTTATCGGTTTCGGCAATTCCCACCCTCTTTTTAATCTGAGCGACATCGTCTGGTACGGCCGCTAGAATTTCCTTGATTTCAGGGGTAAGGTCAATACCGTCATAAAAACCGGGAATAGTAACCTTGCCACCTTCGTCTTTCATAGAAGAGAGCAGTTGAGCCAAACGCAAGGCCGGGTTGGGGGCATAATTGCCAAAATGTCCGCTGTGCTGTGGTGTTCTTGGACCATAAACTGTTAGTTCAATGCCGGCAATACCTCTACACCCAAATACCAAAGTGGGTGAATTGGAGTCGTGAACCGGTCCGTCAAAAATTACCATATGATCTGCCGAAAGTAAATCGCCAAACTGGTCGATAACCTCAGGCATGCTTTTAGAACCTTGTTCTTCTTCCGGGTCGAGAATTACCTTCAGGTTGAAAGAAGGCTCAAGTCCTGCAGACTGCAATGCATCGAGTGCTGCCAAAAACATAATAATGGGCGACTTATCATCAGAAGCGGATCGGGCAAAAACTCTATATTCATCAGGTAGTGTATTTGTAATAGTTTGCCAATCAACGGTTTCATATGAGCCATCAGCCAGTGGTCTTTTTAAAACCGGTTGGTATGGATCGGCCTGGTTCCATTGACGGGCATCTACCGGCTGGCCATCAAAATGCATATAAACCAGTACAGTAGGAAGCGATTTTTGAACTATGCGCTCAGCAAAAAAGGCCGTTCGGCTGGTGCTGGGCAATCGTTGGGTAGAGAACCTTCTTTTTTCAAAAGCCAGCTCCAGAAACCTAAGGTTGTTTTCTACGTGCTCCTCGATAAGAGCGTTGTTTGGAATAGAAAGGAAGGCGCGTAGCTCGGGAATGGAAGCCAAGGCATATTCCCTGCTAAGGGTTTCGTATTGATTGGTACTTAATTTTTGCGACTTTAAAGGCAAACAATACAACCATAGAAATAAAACTATAGCAACTCTAATCGGGGATTTGAAAACCATATGCATTAAGTTTGAATGGAATTTAGACCTTTTTTGAAAGAATTAAAATGAACGTAACCGAGTCAGAGTCCAATCATAATCACCTGGAGCAAATGTCTGTAAAGGAGTTGCTTGTAAACATCAACCGCGAAGATCAGACGGTAGCACAGGCAGTTGAGAAAGTGATTCCCCAAGTGGAGGCCTTGGTGAAAGAGATTGTACCGCGAATGGAAAAGGGAGGCAGGCTATTCTACATAGGTGCTGGCACCAGTGGCCGACTGGGGGTAGTTGACGCCTCTGAGTGTCCTCCAACTTACGGAGTGGAGCATGGAATGGTGGTTGGCTTGATTGCCGGAGGCGATGGTGCCATCAGAAAGGCTGTAGAATTTGCCGAAGACGATGAGGAGCAAGCCTGGAAAGACCTTCAGGAATACATGATCAACCATAAAGATACCGTCATCGGAATTGCTGCTTCTGGCCGAACTCCCTATGTGATTGGTGGAGTGAAAAAGGCCAAAGAACATGGTATTCTCACCGGATGCATTACCTGTAATCCGGATTCTGCTTTGGCCTGGGAAGTTGATTACCCCATTGAGCCCATTGTAGGCCCTGAATTCGTTACTGGCAGTACGAGAATGAAAGCGGGAACAGCTCAAAAATTGGTGCTCAATATGATTTCAACTACGGTAATGATTCAGTTGGGCAGGGTAGAAGGCAACCGTATGGTAGATATGCAGCTTTCTAATAATAAGCTGGTTGACCGCGGAACTAAAATGGTGATGGAAATGCTACAGGTAGACTACCCCACAGCAGAGAAACTGTTGAAAGAACATGGATCTGTGAGGAAGGTGATTGATTTTATAAAGAACTCCTGACATGCACCAAATTGAGCCTTACTATTCCTGGCTTAAGTATTACAATGTGGCTGATGATCCTAACTCTCCTTATTCCGGAAAAGAGTATAATTATGAACTCTATTCCGAAACCATTTATGGCTATTATATAGATCCGGCCTGGGATTTTATGGGTTCGGAAACCCTCTTTATTAAAATCCTTTATGTCGATTATAACCGGGGTTTTATCATCATAGAGTTCATCGGGGAGTGGAACGATGCGCTGAACAATGATATCATGCACTTAAAGCGCAATATTGTTGACCATTTCAACTACCATGGCATCGACAAGTACATTCTTATCGGGGAGAACATTCTCAACTTTCACGGCTCTGACGATAGCTACTACGAAGAGTGGTTCGATGATATGGAAGATGGCTGGATAACCGCCATTGGTTTTCGCGACTTTGTAGTGGATGAAATGAAGAACTATAATGTAGATAGTTATATCAACTTTGGTGGAGACCTGGAGGTATTGGAGTGGAGAACCTTAAAACCTGTTGTTCTTTTTGAGCGCATACATTCCATTATTGGTAGAAGAATTGGCTTGATTTAAACGCTCACTTTTAAGGGAGTGCGCTAAAAGGGAGCTGCTTAACCATCTACTTCAGCCACCAAAGGGATGAGGTATCGCTTCTTGTTTTCCAGATCCAGACACAGCGCACGTGTGCGCTTTACTTCCAGCTTGCGGAAGTACCTTTTTCTAAACCGAAATTCAGCTAGGAGCGGCAAGCTGGCAATAGTTGACCTTTCTGAGTCTGCTTCAAATTGCTTCAGGGCTATCATTAAGGCAGGATCGGCCGAGGTGCTTGCCTTTGGATTTTTCATGTGCCGGGCAAGTGGCCCAAGTACGGTGTTTGGAAATACCTCTGGCCTAAGCAGCGGAAGCATTAATCGTCTAAACTCATTTTTCCAGTGCAGTCCATGTGGTTTCAGGTTTCGGTGTTGTTCGTGCACCCTCCGATGGGCTACTTCGTGCACATAGGTGATTAAAAACTGGTAAGGATGCAAGTCTTCATTGACAGTTACTGTATGACTTTTGGCCCGTGGGTCGAACCGATAGTCGCCTAGTTTTGATTGCCTTTTTTTAGAAAGCCTGAACTGAAATGGCTGATCTTCATAGAGTTGTATGCAATAATCGAGAGCCTCCTTTGGCACTTTTCTTGTTATTAATTGAACAAAAACATCTCTCTCCATGAATCGATTATTTGCCTTTTTCCTTCCCTTTCTTCTTTGCCACACTTCTCTAAATGCTCAATGGTTTTCCCGACTGAGCGTAAGTACAGACACTTACAGCATTGGAAATATTAATAGGTCCAAAATAACGCAAATCTATGTAGATGAAAGTGGTTTAAATGAAAACCTCGAATTACTTCCCTACCTGCAGAAGGTGCGCCTGAGGTTGTATGACCTGGGCTATTCCATTAGCCGAACGGAGGAGTCTGCCAACTTTGTCCTTCGCTTGGAGGTGTTTGTAAGTGCACCAATACTCAGGCAAACGGAAGATTCTTACACCATACGGGGTGAGTCTCAAACCATTGAAAAAAAGACTGCCGAAGGAAAGAAAGAGACCATTACTATTAGAGGTAGCGATCGCTCGGTTCCTGTTATCAGAGAAGAGATTTATTTTCAAAAAGTTATTCGAATGAAGTTATATCAGTTAAACAACAACAGGCTCATTTGGCAGGCCGAATCGATTATAGCTGATGAGACCGACAAGCACGGTAACTATGCCGATATATTGGTATATGAGCCCTTGCGGTATTTTTTGAAAACCACACCGGCACATCCCGTAAGGAATGCCTATACACGCAGACACAGGCGTATAATTGCTGAGCTATTTACTGTGCCCAAGTACTAGGTGTGAGTAGCTAAAACCGGAATTCGCGGCTATATCTCCAAATGGCACTCAACAGCAATAGTATTCTTCTTTGCGTTTAGGGCAAAACCTTCAATAGATTGGCACTCCAACTTATTTCTTTCTGAATACCAGCTTTATCGGTACTCCCTCAAAATCGAAGTGTTCTCGGATTTTATTTTCCAGATAGGCTTCGTAAGGAGCTTTAATGTACTGAGGTAAATTGCAGAAAAATGCAATAGTTGGAGTGTGGGTTGGCAACTGAGTGATGTATTTAATCTTTACGTATTTGCCCTTAATGGCCGGTGGAGGGTATCGCTCAATTTCCGGCAGAATTGCATCATTGAGTTGAGAGGTGCTTACCTTTCTTTGTCGGTTTTCAAAGACCTTAACCGCCAGTTCTATGGCCTGAAAAATGCGTTTCTTTTCGGTTACTGAAGTAAAGATTTTAGGTATCCATGTGTTTTGGCCTAGCTTTTCGTCTATTTCAGCCACAAACTTGTTCATGGTGTTGGTTTCCTTTTCAATCAGGTCCCACTTATTAATCATAAGCATAATGCCTTTCTTATACTTTAGGGCAAGGCTAATGATGTTGACATCCTGAGATTCCAGGCCACGGGTGGCATCTACCATTACCACACAAACATCGGAATCTTGTAAGGCTTGCAGAGCCCTCATTACGGAGTAAAACTCAATGTCTTCGTGTACTTTGGATTTTTTTCTGATTCCGGCCGTATCGGTAAGAATAAAGTCTTTTCCGAACAGTTTATAGCGGGTGTTGATGGAGTCGCGCGTGGTACCGGCAACATCGGTTACAATAGTCCGCTCTTTGCCAAGCAAGGCATTGACAAACGATGACTTGCCGGCATTCGGACGGCCCAGAATGGCAATTCGGGGTACATCGGCCTCAGGGTTGTCTATGCCTTCGTCTTCAAAGTGCTTCACCACCTCATCGAGTAATTCACCCGTTCCAGAACCGTTGGCAGCCGATATAGGGAATACCTCTCCGATGCCTAAAGCATAAAATTCATGCGACTGAAAGGACCATTCCTGGGTGTCGGCCTTGTTGGCTACTATATAGATAGGCTTTTCCAGCCCACGCACTACTTTGGCAAAATCTTTATCCAACCCGGTAAGCCCGTCATGACAATCTACCATAAACAGGATCACCGAAGCTTCATTCATAGCTTCTACTACCTGCTCGCGAATAGCTCCTTCGAAAACATCGTCTGAGCCGGTAACATACCCACCGGTATCAATTACTGTAAAATGCTTGCCGATCCACTGGCCATAGCCATAGTGTCTGTCACGGGTTACGCCACTTTCATTGTCCATAATGGCCTGCCTTTTCTCCACCAGTCGGTTAAAGAAAGTTGATTTCCCCACATTGGGGCGGCCCACTATCGCGATTATATTTGCCATCTCTCTGTTTTCAATTACGAATTAAGAATTGCGAGATTTCAGTTTTACCTGAATGCTGCCTAAAATTCTTAATAGTTCTTCACATTTCTCCAGGAGGCTTTCTGCTTTTGAAACTCCAAATTCTTCTGTGCCTCTTAGCCATGAGATCCATTACTTTGTTTCTCTCGCTTCCTGAAAGAAAATGCTAATTCTATGCAAAAATCCCTGTCTTATTGAGCTCCAATAGCTTCTTCTACATTAGCCCCAATGGGAACTCCGGATCGCACTAATTGATTAATCAAAACTCGATCTGTAGACTCAGCTCTTAGGTTTTTTGCTATTCTCAAGATTTCTAATGCAAACGCATAAGACTTCTCTTGAACAATATTATATCTCTTCATTGTGTGTATTCGTAGTCTCCGAATTCCCTTGATTGAAAATTCGTAATTCTTAATTGCTATACCCGAATCCCTTGAGTTTCTGTTCTTTCTTTCTCCAGTCTTGCTCAACTTTCACAAAGGTCTCTAAATGCACTTGTTTTCCGAAGAACTTCTCCAATTCTTCTCGTGCTTGTATACCAACTTTTTTTATGGCTTCCCCCTTGTGGCCAATTACAATGCCTTTCTGACTTTTTCTTTCTACGTAGATGTCTGACATTATTCTAATGATCCTTTCATCTTCCTTAAAAGAGTGAGTTACCACCTCACAGCTGTAGGGAATTTCCTTTTTGTAGTTGAGGAAAATTTTTTCCCTTATGATTTCATTCACAAAGAAACGCTCGGGTTTGTCTGTGAGCTCTTCTTTGGGGAAATAGGCGGGGTGCTCTGGAAGTAACTCAATGATCATCTGGAAAAGGCTTTCTACGTTGAGCCCTTCTAGTGCAGATACCATTATCTCGGCATCGAAATCGTACATTTCTTTCCAGTAGGCCATTTTGTCTTCAGCCTGAGACCCTTTGGCCAGATCTACCTTGTTCATGACCAAAATTTTAGGAATGTCCAGATCTTTTAAGAAGTCCAGTTGCCTTTCGCCATCGTATTTTTCGTAGAGGTCTGTTACAAACAGCAGTACATCGGCATCTTCAAACGAGCTGTTTACAAAGCTCATCATGGTTTCGTGCAGTTTATATTCCGGCTTAAGAATTCCCGGAGTATCCGAATAAATTACCTGAAAATCATCTCCACTCAAAATGCCCATAATTCTGTGTCTGGTGGTTTGCGCCTTAGAGGTAATAATGCTAAGTCGTTCGCCCACAAGGGCATTCATTAATGTTGATTTGCCAACATTGGGTTTTCCGATAATACTGATGAACCCGGCTTTATGTGGTTTGTTAGACATTGTTAAAATTAATGGTCAAAGGTACTTGTTTAGAATGGAAATGTCACATACCTTTGTAGCCCACTTCGGAAATCGTCTGAAGATGTTTATATCGCGGGATGGAGCAGTTGGTAGCTCGTTGGGCTCATAACCCAAAGGTCGCAGGTTCGAGTCCTGCTCCCGCTACTTGAATCAAGTTCTAAAGAGGACTAACAAAACATAAAAGCCTTAATTCGAAAGAGTTAAGGCTTTTTTCTTGTCTTAGATTTCTTGTTAGATACTGATAGTTTTTGCTATTTGTTTTACAAATCGGTTTATAATTATGGCACACTATTTTGATGTGGTATTTAACCGGACCAACCGGCAGAACTCCAGTGGGCTTTATACAATCAGTATTAGGGCGACAATAAATAGGAAGACCACCTATTTTAATCCGGGCCTTCCCAGGGTCGAATCAAAGCACTGGACTGGCAAAGAGAACAAATGGGTCTCTGACCGACATCGATCTCATTTCGAATTTAACCAGGCGATAAAGAAGAAGGTAGCTGAGCTATACGAATATGCGGATAAGCTTGCCCTAACCGGAAAGCCTCTCACTTTAAATATAATGCGTGAGTTTTTTGAGAGGAGAGGCGATAAGACCAGCGTAAACGATTATGTGAATGAATATATCCGAACCTACAAATTCAATGCGATCCGTACTAAGAAGAAATATCAAACCTTTGAGAAGTTGCTGAATGAGTTTAACCCGGATATAAAATTTGTGAACCTTGAGGAAAGGCTATTCATAAACTTTCGGGATTTTCTCCTTGATACCAAGGAACAGGCTGGAAATACTGTTGAGAAATACTTTGAGCCCTTCAAGAAGATAATAAAGGATGCGGTTAGACGGGATTATTTGCCCAGAAATCCATTTGAGAATGTAGAGCTGCGAATTCCCAAATCCCAAACCAACCGGGTAGCCTTATTTGAAAATGAAATAGATCAGATCCGGAAACTGAGTTTTCCAGAATCGGACTCTTCACTCTCTGAGCATAGGGATGTATTTGTATTTCAATGTTACTCCGGGCTGTACTACAGTGATATTCAGCAGCTCCGGAAGAGCCAGGTGCAATTGATTGATGGAAAAAGGTTTATTCTTGGAAATAGAGCCAAGAATGGTCTCCCCTTTACTATACCCATTTATTTCTTCCCGGAAGGAGAAAGTATTCTAATTGAGAAACTAGCTAAGGTTGATAGCGATAATGACTTGGTATTCTACACAATTGAAGAGCCGCCTTACAATAGAGCACTTAAGCGGATAGCAGCTATGGCCGGAATAAGTAAATCTATCTCAAATAAAACCGCGAGGCATTCCTTTACCGACATATTGGTAAGCAGGAATATTTCAGAAACAACAGTTAAGGCCATACTTGGCCATGAGAAGAAGAGTCAGGTTTTCACAAATTATTACGAGCAAAAGCCTGAGCATATGATTAAGAGTTTAGAGGCTTAATGTACTCTAGTGGCTTCCCCCGCCAGTTTGTTTCCAAAATGCTAGGGCATAGTAAGGAGGAGACCACAGAGATCTATTATGAAATGAACGCTTACCATATGGCCGGAGGGTTAAGCAATTTTGATGATGTGGTGTTCTAAGCTTTCTTTTTGAAAAATTTCATTGATTCAGAATTCCCAAGCGCATCACATTCAACTTCTGAAGGGTCAATTTTCAAGTTGTGCTTTGTTACAAAGAAATCCAGAACCTTGTCTAGATTCCTAAAGGCTTTTGCTAGGTGGCTGGGCTTTATATGGTGCGAAATATTGTTCATTGTGGGAGTGGCCTTAGGATCATCTGAGCATAAATATCTTGATCTTCTAGACAACCTAAAGAGCTTCATATATGACCTGTAAATTTCTATAGGCAACTGCCCATCTCCATGCTTGTGTGGATTGATGGCAAAATGAACATCAATATGCTTTTGATAGAACTTACCTGTTGTAGCCAGAACATGGACGTTGATTAAATGTAGAGAAGTATAAAACGCAATGGTCACTTGCCAATCCATGCGGTTATTTCCCATGGCGTTCACTTCAACTAGAAACTCCAGATTATTGGTGGCCTGCGCTATGTGATCATCATATTTCGACAAGGCCAGAAAAAGATTAACCGATTAAAGGTTTATAATGGGGTGGGATTTCAAAATTATCTGAGTCTTCGACTACCATGGAATCCATATGGAATCCATATTCATAATATTTGGCGTTAATCATTGCTTCAGCGTCAATTAACAGATCCTCCATTTCCTCGTTTCCTTCTTTTATTTCTACCCAAGCCAATAGAGAAGAGTCGGTATAAGAAAAGGCAAGTTTATTGGGCTTGCGATGATCAAGAGCGATCAGGAAATCATTAATAGCATTTGGAACCAATGCTCTGATCAAAAACTGACGATTGTATTTAGCGAGTTCAAAGGTGTCTCTATTAATGAAGGATTGATACATTTTTTGCTTTTCTTCAGAAGCTACTCCGCTATCCAACTGTACTTCATCAGCTCTTATTGAAGCGATTAGTGAATCAAACCATTCGCCATTACTGGTTTCCTTAATATTTGAAGGGGTTATGTGCATCGACAATTCAAATTAGGTGTAAAACATAAAGCAAATTACACACCAATAATTTATTTGTTCAGGTCAGAATTGTTGCAATAATATACAATATTTCTGTTTAAGCAACGACAAAATATGGCATTTGGTTTAACTGGCTGATGAATAACAGGTTTCTGTATAGGAAACCAAACACTGTTTTACCCAAGTTTCCCAAGCCAGTTTGTGTCCAAAATGCTGAGGCATAAAAAGGAAGAAACGACCCAGATCTACTATGAAATGAATACCTACCACATGGCCGGTGGTTTAAGCAACTTTGACTATGTGATTTTTTAGCGGATGAGACTATTTATAATTTTATCAAATTGTGTGAAGTGTTCCTTAGAAGGAACCTACCTAATTCTTCGAAATAGATATCAGGACATGGTACCAAGGTGATGAAAGGAAGCAATTCATAACCTGCAGTGGTGAGTTCCAAACATTTGAAACTCTTCTCGTCCTGATCATTCAATGGGTATGCGAATTCACTTTTTAATGCTAAACCCACGGCAGTCGATCCAATCTGGAAACTAGCTAGTTCATTGGGCTTTATCGACTTATATGCTTGAAAGGGCCTAAGAATACCAATATCAACTAAAATTGGATAGTCGTCAATTCTGGGATATTCTTCTGGATTGATCATTTTAGAGATTTCATGGCTCAGCATGTTTCTTCGTATGAGTGTACCGGTGCTTTGGTTCTCAATAGCAATAAAGATTATCCCGTGTAAACTTTCCGTGGTAATTATATGACTAACTAAACTTCCAAACTCATCCGCAGCTCTTCTATCCATTCTCTCAAGCACTTTTAAAGTCATTGTGCTGAATGAGCCTGGCTTAGATATTTCTCCGGCCAAGATTTTGGCTAGTATTAGCTGAACATCTTCTTTAGATACATCATTTGCGATTTTTGCGAACCTGGCCAGCCAGTCTTCATCGATTTCTTCTTTGGCATCTTCTGAAATGGTCCTGTCTTCCAATTCATTTATGGTCTTTTCCAATACAGCCCTTCTATTACCGGCTTCTTTGAATTGCTGTATTGAATAGTAGCTTGCAGAACTTGCAATGAATTCCTGATCCTTCCGGTTGAACTCAACTATGTCTTCAGCATTGGCTCTGGAGATTAAGTCTTTTGCTTCGGTCTCTCTTTCTATTCTCCTTTTGAATTCGTGTAGATAAGCAGCTGGAATATCAACAAAGCCGGTCATTAGTTTGCTGACAGATCTCACTAGGTTTCTTTCAACAATTTCAGGCAGCTCAATTATGGCCAGATCCTGGATGAACTGACCTAGCCAAGTTTTGACCTCATTTTTTTTCTCTGGAAGATTTGAATTGCTCATGCGGTGCTATTTGATATGAATATTAAGGCTTATTCACATAATCCTCAAATAGTTAGTGCTTCCCTCGCCAGTTTGATTCCAAAATGCTGGGCATAAGAAGGAACAAACCACACATATCTACTAGGAAATGAATGCTTATCACATGGCCGGTGGCTTTTGCAATTTTGATAATCTAGTTTTTTGATAGCTTTACACAAGCTTATTTGTAAATGAAGGTAACTGTTAATTATTACTTAAATAAAAGTTTGAAGCCTTTAGATATTTCTGAATCTACGTTCAAAAATATTAAGAGAGTCATTGGTTCATTCGTGTCACAAGAATTATATCATCCTTTGTATATGAGAGTTCGTTGTAACGGACAACAAGCACAACTGAAAAGCAAATATCAGTTCTTACTCAAGAATGATAGAGAGTTTCCTCTCCTTCATTACCGATATGAGGTTGATTTCAATACCGACTATAATGCTAACTTATATTATTTGAGAGACAAGGAGCTTGAGAAGCCCAATGATTTGTTGTCGGAGGC
>NZ_DDDQ01000047.1:0-7156 GCF_002336325.1 Roseivirga sp. UBA1976
GGGTAAAAATCACGGCCGACACCAGGGCAAAAGTTTTGGTGTAAGCCAATGGCCCGAAAAGTTTGCCTTCGGCCGCTTGAAGTGTAAATACCGGCAGGAAACTGACGATGGTAGTACTAACAGCCGTGATAATGGCTGTAGCTACTTCGGTAGTGGCTTCATAAACGGTTTTTAATTTTGACTGGCCTTCGGGGGCAATTTCCAGGTGCCGGAGAATGTTTTCATTCAGGATAATCCCCAGATCGACCATGGTGCCGATGGCAATAGCGATACCGGAAAGCGCTACGATGTTAGCATCCACTCCAAAGTACTTCATGAATATGAAACACATGAGCACGGCCAATGGCAGCAGGGCGGATATCAGAATGGAAGCCCGCAGGTTGTACACCATCACGATGATGACTATGATAGTAATCAGGATCTGCAGGCTGATGGCTTCATACAATGTGCCGAGGGTCTCATAGATCAGGCCGGTGCGGTCATAAAAGGGGACGATGGTCACTTTGGATACTGTGCCGTCTTCCAGTGTTTTGGACGGAAGGCCATCGGCTATGGTGTTGATTTCTTCCTTTACGGCATTGATTATTTTCAGTGGATTATCACCGTAGCGGGCAATGACCACACCGCCCACTGCTTCGGCTCCTGATTTGTCCAGGATGCCGCTCATGTTTCTTGGTTGGGGGCCAATGTTTACCTTGGCAACATCTTTTACCCGGATCGGGACATTGTCCGTTACTTTTACTACAGCCTTGTCCAGATCAGCCAGCTCTTCTACATAACCCAGGCCTCTTACGAAATAATCCACCCGGTTTACTTCAATGGTGTTGGCTCCCACATCGATATTGCTGTTTCTTACGGCCTGCATCACATCCATGAGGCTAACCCCATGCGCTTTCAGTGCGGCAGGGTCAACATCTACCTGGTATTCTTTGACATAGCCACCTACGGAAGCTACTTCGGCCACACCCTCTACTGCAGTGAGGGCGTAGCGTATGTAATAGTCCTGGATGGTGCGCAGTTCGTGGAGATCCCAACCTCCGGTAGGGTTTCCGTCTTTGTCCCGGCCTTCCAGCGTGTACCAATACACCTGCCCCAGGGCGGTAGCATCAGGGCCAAGTTTTGGCTGCACATCCGGTGGAAGCAAACCTGCCGGTAAAGAGTTGAGTTTTTCCAGCACCCGTGACCGGCTCCAGTAGAACTCAATGTCTTCATTAAAAATGATGTAGATGCTGGAAAAGCCAAAAGCTGAACTACTCCGCACACTTTTTACACCGGGAAGGCCCAGCAAAGCCGTGGTGAGCGGATAGGTGATCTGGTCTTCCACATCCTGTGGAGAACGTCCCATCCATTCAGTGAAAACGATTTGCTGGTTTTCGCCAATGTCCGGGATGGCATCAACCGGAACCGGGTCACGTGGGAGGAAACTTGTCTCCCAGTTAAAAGGAGCAGTGACTATGCCCCAGGCTACAATGAGTAGCAATACGAGAACGGTAACGAGCTTATTCTCGAGAAAGAATTTGATTATGGAATTGAGCATTTTTCATTCAATTTTCTTTAAAACTGGATTGACTTGAGCGCATACAAATGCATGCACTTGTGGCGCAGCATAATGCTATGCCTAGTGAAAGAATTGAATGAAAAGCTTAAATAAGGAAGGATTGAACGAGCACAGGTATGTCACGCTCAATCAGAGGGGGGGAATAATCGTTATACGAATAATAATCAACTGCAGGAGCGCTGAAAAGAAACGATACCACAGCGTAGAGCACTGCGATCATTTGAAAATCAGGAACTGCAACTTTGGTCACTTGCGTAAGATCTTCATGACCCTCAATTACAACAGTCTGGTCTTCACAGCACCCTTTCTTAGTTACTTGCTGGTGTTCACAATCCGGATCATGCTTATCATTGGCACAAGGGGATTTTTGAGTGGCCATTTCGCAGGGCTCAGCCCCGGCAAAAAGTGCAATGCTCTCTAGCTGGCCCATACAGAAATGCATGCCAAAGGTGAAGCTCGTGGAACTGAGCAGCACCAGAATGGCCGATATTTTTCTAAAACGTTGCACTTTGGAGAAGATCTAATGCGAATATACGGAATTTAGTTCAGAATGTTCGATTTTAACGTCAAAAATGACGGTTTGCATTTCAAATACTTTAACATGTGGATGTTTATGCTTTATTTCTATTGGAAAATCATAGTTTGCTGATGCTTATTTTTGGAGTCATTATCTTTTACACAGCAGTAGAAAGAATCCCGTGTGGATGAGTCACCCACACGGGAGTTCCGTCAGAAACTAATCACCGCTTCAACCACGACTCCACTGAACTCAGCCCCGGCAAAACGCCCTGTCCAGGCATTGCCTTCATACTGCTGCTTCATGTACTCAACTTTTGTTAAAACGTTCTTTGAAAGATACCAGCCTCCACCAAAATTGACCCTGCTGATTTCCAAATCTTCTGTGGCACTTTCACGCATCTTGCCACTCACTATATTGTATCTGCCACCAAGATAGAAACGTTCATCAGCTCCAAACCTATACAATACCTCTGCGGCTATTTGTGTGAATGCACCCTCTGTGTCGGCTTGAGGTGTTGTGAATTCATTGCTTCCATCAGCCAGCTCATAAATACCAAAGAACTCCAGGCCTTTGTACTTGATGAATGGGTTAATTTGCAAGGCTGTGAGTTTTGTGAACCTGGCATTGAACTGCCCATCACGAGGGCCACCTTCTGTATTGCCATCCACATCCGGTACTGTAAAAAGCACATTGTAATACCTGGAGCCTCCTCGGTCACCACCATACAGATATGTGCCTGTTGAGGTTCCTTTATTGATGTACCAAGATCCGGTCAATCGTACTCTCAGATCCTCGTTCAGTTGTTTATCGTATCCCAACTTTCCGAAGAAAGAAGGCTTATTGTCCGTATTGTCATTCACCGTTACATTTTGATTGAGCTTACCGTTTGTCAACCCAACCACTACCAATAAGCCATTCTTTTGAACGGTAATCTCTCCGAATGCCTCGGTGGAGAATGCATCCATAAGATAATTCCCCACAAAAGGGTTGAAAATACCTCTCGCATTGTCCGTTCTCCTGAAATGTGCGTCTCCATAGTTGAACTCATCTAACCCTATGGTGATGCTTGTATATTTCATGACTCCCTCCAGAAACCCGGGTTTAACAAAGTCAAGATTATCCACTCTCATGTATCCGCCCTTAACCCATGCTTCGTTGTGTGCTCTGGAAGAAAGATAGGTCCTAAGATGCATGCGAACTCCGTCCAATACCTGGACGTCCAGGTTGAGGTTGGCAGACGGCAAATTGAAGTCTGATCCCAGTTTGGTCAGGTTACCTGCCGTATTGCTTTGCCTAATACCTTGAAACTGCATGGCGAAATCGCCACCAACCCTCACTTTTAATCCATCAAAGATAACTGTATCCTCTTTTGAGGGCTCGAATACATTCAGGCCGTTTTTATCGTTTGGCCTGAAATACTGCAAGCCTCGTTGTTGGGCGTATGTGGTATTGATCACTATCAGTGTCAAGGCAATAAATACCAATTGAATTTTATGAAACGTTTTCATGATTTTAACATTTTGTTGAAAGTCTGATTAAAGAAATTTGATGATAGTTTTGTCAGATAGATCGTGTCTAATGCTGTTCGAATATCCCGGAGCAGTTATATTATACTGAACTATTTCCGACATTGCCCAAGGGTTTCGTAACCCCGGCAACTAACTGATAATCAGATGTCAGCTAAAGAAGAAATGACTGGAACAGGATAGAGCGATACCGCCCTGACCAGCCGGGGGGAGCCTTTTTAGAAGTTGTGTAGTTTCTTGACTCGAAAAATTGTGTAGAAGGCAAATGAAAAGAAGGCTGAGCCAATGCCGCTGTTGAAGAAGCAATGACAGGAATGTCAGAATGAGGTGTCCTGAAATCATCGAGAGAGAAGATGGTTTCCTGATCCTCACAACCATCACAAGGGTTGCTGTGATCGTCACAGCATGGTTCGTGGTGTTTTAGAAAAAGCTCGAAGCTGATCAGTTCGCCCCCGCAAAAGTGCTGAAACACTGCCATCCCTTTTCCAGGGAAGAGCATTGCAATGAGCAGGACGATATATAAATTGCGCTTCATTAGCTTGTTGGTGTAAAATGCCATCCATTGAAGGGGTATCTATTTGTTATCCCCTTCAATATGACTCAAAAGTACGCAACGGTTATTGAGCGCGCTATGACATTGCACATGTCAAAACATGATGTATGTCACATAAAGCATTGTCTACCCTAGCAACATGCTTGATCAGAATCCAATTGTACTGGTGGACAAGGTGCTGAACCATAGCTGCAATACACGCAGCAATCCCCTTCCTTTGGTTTTAGCACCTGGTGGCAGTTTTCACATTCATAGAAATACTGACAGGCGTCAGTCGGCATAGTTTCTTCTTTCTGATGTCCGCAGTTGGGGCAAGTGATGGTAGATTCTAAGATGATTTCCATTTATTTCTCTGTTTTATTGGTCACTGAATATCCGGTTGAGTTGATGGCTTGTTCAATTTCAAGGACGTCCGTTTTGGATTTATCAAATTCTACGATGGCATTGCCCTGGTCGTAGGAGGCGGTTACATTCAGGATGCCGCTGAGCTTATTTACTTCATGCACTACATGCGCTGCGCACCCCTGACAAGTCATGCCTTTGATTTGAAAATTTACGGTCTGAATGTCTGACTTATCAACGATGATCACTTGCTTTTCGGCTTTCGGGTAGAAAATGTGAGCATACAGCGGGAATGTGAGCATCAGGGTAGCAAAAACGGTGACTATCCCCAAAAACTTCTGGGTCTGCCAAAAGCTAGGATATGCATATTCTCCGCCAGGCTCACACGCACATTCTATTTCATCTTTGGCCTTTGGTCTACCATGCCTGCCGGCAGGCAGGAGTTTTTGGTACCAAGCAAACCCCAACACTATAACTGTAATACCGACAAAAATGGGCCGTGCAGGATCCAGCCAGGAGAAAGTGGAGGCAATCCCGCTTGCACCGGCCACTAGTGCAAGCACTGGGGTGATGCAGCAAAGTGAACTTAAGAGTGCAGCCATAATACCGCTAGTTAAAAGAGAATTTTTCATAAGGCAGGAATTGTATTTGGGAGATTAAACAAATCGAGCACTGATGAAATGATTCGCTGACTTTGCTCTTCTACTGAATAGAAGATGGTTTGACCGGATTTTTTGGTCGTCACGATTCCCGCATCCTTCAGTTTTTTTAGATGTTGGGAGACGGCCGGCACGGTCATGCCCAGGATGTCTGACAAGTCACATGGGCAAAGTTCATTTTCCTGTTTCAAGAGGTACAGGATTTTGAGGCGAACCGCATTACCTGCCAGATTCAGTACATCGGCCAGTTCTAAAAAGCTTTCTTCTTTGTTTTTCAAGTCTTCTCTGCAGCGACTGATCTGGATGCTATCTGCAAAGACACGGATACATGTATTCATAGTATTTAAGCAATTGCTTAAACAAAGGTAGGGGATGATAGTTATTTAAGCAAGTACTTAAATACGGAAAAGGGCTACTTTGCCCTTCTCATCAGTTTTGGTGCTGCCAGCCTTTCACGGAGAGCCTGCATATCTTCACTCACTTTCTTCTCCACCACCTTGGCGTAAACCTGAGTAGTGGTGATTTTTGAATGACCCAGCATCTTGCTCACAGTTTCCAAAGGCACACCATTGCAAAGGGTAACAGTGGTAGCAAATGTATGCCTGGCCAGATGAAAGGTGAGGTTCTTTTCAATCCCGCACAGGTCGGCAATTTCTTTCAAGTAAGAGTTCAACTTTTGGTTAGAGATCATTGGAAATACCGATCCTTACTGCAATGCCCTTGGATGGGTCTTATACTTCTCTATTATTTCCCAGGCTTTGGGAAGGATAGGAACCCTTACTGGCTGGTCAGTCTTTTGCCTACAGGTGGAGAGCCAGTATTCTCCGTCTATGCCTATGGTGATGTTGGATGGGGTAAGGTTCATAGCATCGATGTAGGCCAGTCCGGTATAGCAGCTGAATACAAACAGATCCCTTACCCACTGCAGGCGGACAATTTTGAAGTCCTTGTTCTCTACGGCCTCCAGCTCTTCATCATTGAGGAAATCACGATCCACCCGATGGAATTTGAGCTGGTACTTGTCAAATGGATCCCTGCTTACCCATTCCATTTTCACGGCCATTGTCACCATCTTCCGGAACCTCTCCAGATGCTTCATCACTCCATTGTTGCCAAGCGGCTTCTGGTGGTCTTTGGGTTTATAGTTTCGGAGGTAGAATTCAAAATCGGTGATGAATTTATAAGACAGTTCCGAAAGGAACATGTCGGTAGTACCAAAGCGCTCTTTCAAAAATCGATGGATATACTTCTGAGTGGTGAAGTAGTTTTTCATCGTGCCCCACGCCAGTGTATCCCGCATTGTCTGGTTGTGATAATCCACCAGCTTGCATAAGGTGAAGTCCTTTTGGTCTGTACCCAGGAACATACTCTTGATGGCATCAGCAGTGATCAGTCTTTTTTGGACCTGCATCTCCTGGTAGCATTCCATGATACGGGCCTGAACCTCATCCAAATAATGATTGAGCGATTTGATTTCTTCCCGGCTGCCCTTGGCCATGCCTTTGCTGCCATTCCAGTCGCTTGGTTTGATCCAGCGCTTCAATGATATTTCAACTCTGCGGCCATCAACGGTGACCCTGGCATAGATTGGGAGTAGGCCATCTTTGGCCTTGTTCGTTCTTGTGATGAACTGAACTCCGAAGGTGTTTGTAGTTCTCATGACAATTCAGCTTTTGAGTGTTTGTGTTAAAATGATTCCTCTCGTGGTGAACTGCTTCCACAAGGTCACTCAAACAGACCTAAAGCAGTTCAAAATACTCAATGCAACTATCTGTTTTACAGCTATTTGCATCAATCTGGTGAACTAAAATAAACTATTCATTTGGTTCACCGGATAGGTCTCATTTTTGCTGAAATTGTCTAAATCGAACTGATACGTAAAAAATAAAAAAGCCTGCAAATCTTACGATTTGCAGGCTTTTGATATAGGTTGTTAACCTATTTGTCGGGGTGGCAGGATTCGAACCTGCGACCTCCTGCTCCCAAAGCAGGCGCGAT
>NZ_DDDQ01000047.1:7449-11457 GCF_002336325.1 Roseivirga sp. UBA1976
TGCGACCTCCTGCTCCCAAAGCAGGCGCGATAACCGGGCTACGCTACACCCCGTGTCCCTAATGGGAGTGCAAATATAGATGCTTTTTTTGTTTTGCAATATTTAGAATCATGAAAATTTGAACCTTTTGGCCATAAAAAAACCAGCCTCCGGCTGGTCTTTCTTACATCTTTCTCATTTTCAATCTTTTCCGTCAGACGTGCGGGCCGTTACGGTTCCTCGAATACTCAAAATAACCTGCTTATGATTCGCAGCATTGGTTACAAGAGTAACGGTTTTGTTTTGCGACCCCATTTTAGCCCTGGTGTCGAATTTCACATACACTTCTCCACTGGCTCCGGGGGCAATGGCCTCTTTGGTATACTTAGGCACTGTGCAGCCGCAAGAACCTCTGGCCGAGAGAATTTTTAAGGGTTCTGTTCCAATATTTTTAAACTTAAATGTGTGCGTGACGGAATCGCCCTCAACCACGCTTCCAAAGTTGTATATCTTTTCCTCAAACTCAATCATTGGACCGGTAGTAACAGCCGCTTCCTGAGCCTTCAAGCCAATAACTGCTACTAGCATTAATAGGGAAACTATAATCTTTTTCATACCTGTGAATTTACTGTTAAAAATAGGCTTTAATGTACGGATTCAAAACACTTACGGTTCGGCAATTGCCATGTTTATAAAATCAAGAAAAGGCACAATAGCCTTGTAGCTGTCAAAAACCAATTCCGAAAAATCCTCAGAATAAAAATCTCCCCTACTCAATGGTTTAAAAACTGCCAGACTCTTCATTTTCAGAAGCTCTATATGTGGATGATCGTTGGAATAGCCTTTTGGGCTGGATTTGAGTTTGTCTTCGTGGTACAGCCTAAAACCCTTCGGATACAGCTGCTCCTTAAGTGTGATGGCCAGTTTTTCGCCTTCATAGTCAATTTCCTGCCTCAAAAGCTTAAGCTTATATGAAGGCGGATGCCAAAGCCCTCCGGCTATAAGAAGTTCCTCTACTCCCAAGTGTACATAAAAGTCGGCCAACCCCTTACCGTAGCCAAAGCCCACTCCAAAATGGTCTTTGTAGGTAGGCCTGTCCGGATGAAACATCAGGTTGTTGTTGATTCTGTTCAGTGCCCTACGGGCATTGGGCTGTACAACTCTGGGATCGAACAAACGAATGCGCTCAAGTATGGGGTCAAATAGTTCGACAAGCACATTCTTAGCTTCTTCGTAGCGGTTCCTGTGCTTATCCATCCACTCCTTAGAATTATTGACCGAGAGCTCTTCCAGAAATTCAAAAATCAATTGCTTCGACATGTGCATCCAACAGTTAGCAGCAAACTTTGGTTTAGTCTACTTTAATCAATTAATGAAATGCCGTTCAAATCAGTCGTTAAATACTCTGTCATCACATCGAAGAAAGGACGAATAGCCAGAAAAACTGCCAGGGCCTTTTCGAGAAAATCGTCAGCATGAACTTCTTCGTCAGAGAAAGACCGGAAAGCATACATAGACTTGTGCCTGAGTAAGTCTATCGATGGATGGTCTTTGGCATAACCTTTAGGAGCCGTTTTCACCTTCTCCCCCATTAACTCACCAAAGGTTTCCTTAAATACCTCCCCCTCAATAACCTCCCTGAGTGGTGTATCGTCTTGAGCAATCTGAGCTCTAATTAACTTAAGATCTTCCGAATTGGGCTGATAAAAGCCTCCCCCCACTACCGTTTCGTTGGGTTTAAAACGGAAAAAGTAACCTCCCCTGAGCTGCGGCTTAATGCGAGAAAAACTCCCTGCAAACCTGGGGTCATAGGGTCTCTTGTCATTAGAGAATCGAACGTCTCTATAAATGCGCATCAGACTCTTCTTGCCAGATACAGTAGTAATCTGGTCGGTCTCTTTTAATCGGTTCAATAACTCATCCACAAAGCTTACAACATGTAGTTGCGCCTGCTGGTACTCGGCCTTATGCGCATTGAACCAATCACGATTATTGTTGGCGTCTAACTTTTGAAGAAAAGCAAAAACGGATGGAGGAATAGATGTAATACTCATGAACATTGAAGTTAAAACTAGTATGACAAGAACCAGACGAATTAGTGAAAAATTCCGAGACATTTTTTGCCAGAACTCAATCGCGGCCTATTCCATCTGCCATTTGTAAACGGTAGAATAGTGTTGGTGATTTTACTGAATCACTTGTCTAAATCAACGGTCTTAAGCTCGGTCGCCTTGCACCCATTTGCACTTCGAGAACACCTGTTTAAAAGTTACCATGCAGGCTTGGCCTACCTCCATACTATTGGACTTAAGCCCTACATAAACCAACATATGAATATTGAATAATTTGGATATGGAGCAACAGCCATTTTCCTAACAATCGGTGATGGAAAAATCTATGAAAACCACACGATGTCAATCACTCTTTATCATAGATAGCTAAAAACCTTCGGCTCGATTAACGGTGGTCTGTGTAACAGTTTGCAGGCAATACTTCGCTCAATTTTTGATAAACCTTTTCTTCCGGCATTGGTAGACTCATTGCCTCCAGCAATTGTGTTAACTGAAGCGAATTGCGTATACCAACTACCACACTGGTAACTGCTTTGTGATTTAAAACCCAGCCTAAAACCAATCGCAGCCTCAGGCTTTTCTCAATTGAGAATAACTCCAATTTATTTTTCAGTAAATCAACATCTTCTGAACTATTATTTAAATAATCACTTGATTTATTGTTAAGCAGAAAACCCTTTGCCAAAGCTCCCCTTACCAACACTCCTACTTCCTTTTCATGCAGCAAATTCAGCAGTTCTTCCTCAGGTCTTCGATCGAGTAAACTATACTGAAGCATGTTTGAAACCCAACCGGGTTGTCCTGCAATTTTACGCACCACGTTGGGACGAATGGATGAAATACCATAGTGGAGTATCTTACCCTTCTGCTTTAGCAAGTCAAAGGTTTCTACTATCTCATCCCAGTTGTCGTTAAGCGTTCCCCCATGAAGCTGATAGAGATCAATGTAGTCGGTCTTCAACCTTTTTAAACTCTTATCTACCGAACTTAGAATATGACTTTTCGAAGGACACCAATTAAAGCTCTTACCACCGGGATCAGCCACGTTACCAACCTTGGTGGCAATTCTTATCTCTTTTCTAAAGGTCTTAACAGCCGCAGCAAGACACTCCTCGCTCCAACCGTTTTGATATACATCGGCCGTATCGAAATAATTGATTCCTGCTTCGAAAGCTGACTGAATTAGCCGGTAGTTTTCGTGGTTATCGCGACCAAGCGACATGCAGCCAAAGCCAATTTCAGAGATCGAAAATCCAGCCCGGGGCAATGGCCTACACCTCATCGTCAGGTTGCTCTATGTTACTCAGATTCCCGTTCTCACTGAGGAGCACAGCCAGGCCTCTGGTGGATTTGAACTGAGCCGAAACAATGACGATTACGGAGATTACGGGTACGGACAAAATCATACCTAATATACCCCAGATGCTGCCCCAAAAGGAAAGAGCAATAAGCACCACCAACGGACTGAGGTTGAGCGTACGCCCCATGAGTTTCGGCTCCACATAATTGCCTACAAAAATCTGGACTGCCTCAATTATGAGAAAGACATAAAGGAAGGGCCAAAACGAAGCAAACTGAAAAATAGAGAAGATGGCCGGCAGCAAGGTAGCTACCAGAGACCCCAGGTAGGGTATAAAATTCAACACAAAAATAATAAAGGCCCAAAGCACCGGAAAGTCTACCCCAAGTGCCAATAGCAACAAATAGCTAATGGTACCTGTGAGTAAGCTTACCTCGGTTTTAACAGTAAAGTATTTGTTGATAGAATTACTGATTCGATCGAAAATGACAGCCACATTTTCTCGACTCCCCTCCTTTCGAAACATATTTTTCAGCTTCTGATCGAGATAATTTTCTTCAATAAGGAAGAAGACAACATACACTATAACCAAAGCAAAATTACCCAGAGCAACGCTCAATGAGTTAAATATTTTACTTAGGATGGACTGATAATCAA